>NZ_JBGUWC010000057.1:0-26307 GCF_045220775.1 Methanobrevibacter sp. | reverse complement strand
CAACTAAACGAGCAACACCATCAGCATCAGTCACACGATTATAAAGCTTACCATAAATACCAACTTTAACAGCACCACCAGCAATAGCATTACCATCCTCATCAGTCAAAGTAACAACCCAAGCAGAACCATCCTTATAACTCATAACAAGATCATCAGCAGCAATGCTTGTGTTGATGTATCTAAATTCATTCACATAAAACCCAAAAGTAGTTACATCATTATCATTGACTTTAACAGCCACAGTTTCACGATAAGGATTTCCCATTTTTGCAGTATATTTTCCTTTTCCACCATTATTGGTGATTGTAACAGGAATTGAACCAGTTTTGACTGAAGGAACCAATGAAACTGTCAAATTAGCCATGTACTCATCCAAAGGATTTCCATTGCTTTTAGTAAAATTAACCACTAAGTTAACAGTACGGCCGGCAGATACACCACTAGGAGCAGTGGCTTTGATAATCGCATTATCACCTTTGGTTATTCTTGCATGATATGCTATTGCATTATCGTTTACTTGATTATTGTCATTTACGAAAGTATAATTGAAGGTAACTGCAGGACCATTGCCGTTGTTCCAATCGACGACTATAGGGTTATAACCATTATTACTATAGGTAATTTCATTGTTAACGAAAACGGAATAGGTAATACTGATAGTGTTTGTGCTGGCATAATAATTATGTATTAAACCTGCATTAGAAAGACCAGTGCCTGTTGCCTTATTATCAATGAAAGCGCATCCCTTAATATTCAAATTGCAACTGCTTTTTATTAGACAATCACCGGTATTATTGATAAAGTCACAATGATAGAAATTCAATGTGCCGACAGCTGAAGAAAATGTACGGGTAATGACAGAACCGTCTACGGTTGAATCCTTAAATTTGATACCGTTGAAAGTAACTGTGCATACATCACTGACTCTAAACATGTAATCTTTAGAAGTGGTAAAGATTACATCCCCAACAGCAGTAAGTACAAATGTGTTGGTCCCCATATCAATAGTGCTTGCAAAATCATATGTTCCCGGCAAAAGTTTTATTTCCTTGCCGCTATTTTCACTTACAAGAACATTTTTAAGTGAATGGTAAGGATCGACCTTAATTCCACTACCGCTGTCAGATTCATCAAATCCGTCTACATAAATTGCATTAGTGTCAGCAGGGTCTTTTACCATCAATGTAACCTGTTTCGTATCCGCACCGTATGTATCGGTTGCAGCAACAGTTACAGTGATTGTGGTAATGCCTTCACCAACACCGGTTACTACACCATTGGCATCAACTGTCACGACAGACTCATCAGCACTCGCATAACTTATAGCGCCATTACCAATGTGAACGGGGTCAATATTCACAGTAGCGCCAATATCAACAATTAGGGACTCCGGAACGTTAAATTCAGGATTGAGTAAACCCCCATCAGATACATAAAATTCGAAAGTAGTTAAAACATAATCGCCATATTTTACATCAACACTTTCTGTGTAACCCCTGTTTTCAGCAGTGTATTGGCCTTTTCCACCGTTATTGGTGATTGTAACTGGAATTGAACCAACATTAACTGCAGGAACTAATGCAACATTTAAGTTAGGCATGTACCTATTCAAAGCGCTACCATCGCTTTTAGTGAAGTTAACTGTCAAATCAACAGTGCTTCCAGAAGACACAACAATAGGTGCTGCCGCAGCAATACTGACACCGGAATAGCTATTCAATGTTCCTCCATTAGCTATAATTTCATCCTGAGTTAGTGGATTGTTATTATTTACAAAATTATAATCGAAATAAACGCTAGGGTTTGAATTGCCTATACCATTAACGATTATAGGATTAAAGCCATTATTGGAATAGCGAATTTTATTGTCAATGAAAACGGAACAGCTAATATTGATTATAGGTGAACCAAAGATATTTTCAATTAAACCACCATCAGCAATAGTAGTACCTGTTGCCTCATTATTAATAAAAGTACATCCTTTAACAAAAACATTATAGGCAGTATTGATTAAATTAGCACCTTTATTATTGATAAAGCTACAATCATTTAAAATCAAAGTACCCTCAACTGAACTTCCTGTATACAGAATTACAGAGGAAGAGGATGTTATATCCCTAAATTGAATACCTTTCAATGTTAAGGTATCATTCCCATATTTATTGAATAATGTTTCAGATGAAGTAAAAATAACATCACCCATTGCATTGAGTGTGAAATCTTTTTCATACAAGCCAACAGTAGTGCCGCCGAAATCATATGTTCCCGGCAAAAGATATATTTGATTGCTCAAATCAGAACTGTTAAGCACATTCTTAAGTGAATGATAAGGATTGCCGCTAGTACCACTACCGCCGGATCCATCAAAACCGTCTACATAAATCGCATCATTTGCAGCAGTGACAGCATCATTTTCATAATCATTAGCTTCCAATACATCAGAACCATCTGATGCGCTTTGTCCTTCATCAGCAGCAGATTGTGATACACTTTCTACAATAACATCGTTTGTTTCGGATAGTGAAACGTCCTCCACTGCTAATTGATTATTCACATCAACTAAATTTGAATCATCGATATTACTGGCAAATGCTGTTGGAACCAGCAGAAAAACAAATAATACCGCTAAAAAAAGTAGTAAGTGTTTATTTAAATTAGACATTTCCCTTTTCTCCATATTTTGCTTTAATATAAAGTAAAAATTAATTTACATATTCCTATTTATCTAAAAGATAATATATAAAAATTGTTAATTTTTAAAATATGGATTTAAGGCGCTATTTTCAAAAAAAATATTTTTTATAAGTTAGTTATAATCAAAAAAAGAGAAAAATAAAGTTTTCAGAATTATAAATGTTCTGAAACTCTATCCTTAATGATTTCATACATACGTTTATCAATACCGAGAGGATCGGTTAAAATGATTTCACCATCAAACTCGACCGGTTCATCATCGTGGTCATGATGGTGGTGATGATGATGTCCGTGATGATGGCCATGGTCATCATCGTCATCGTGGTCATGATGGTGGTGATGATGATGTTCCTCTTCATAATCACTTTCAATGCCAAGCAAACCCGGAATATCCCTTTTTGTATGTAATCCATGTGCAACAAAAACAGGTACGACAATTATTTTATCCAAATCGTTTTCAGTGGACAATTTTTTAATTGTTTCTGGAATACCTGGTTTTCTGATTTCCATAAAACCATATTCTACTGGCATGTCTGGAAATTCTTCTGCATACATTTCTTTATAAGCTTTAATTACTTCTTCACCATCATCCAATCTGGAACCGTGGCTTAAAAGTAAAATTCCTGTTTTCATATCAACCATAGTTATCTCCCATTAAATCCGTTATAATTAAGTTTTAAATTAAATTTTTTTAAATTACCTTGAAAAAAATTTTTTTCAAAAAAATATATGAAAAATTTATAATTTTTCGTTTACCATATCAACAAGAATATCTATGAGAATGTCATCCGCTTTAATAGGCTCTGGATATAATATTTCGCCGTCAAAGTCGACTGGAGTCAAGTCATGTACATGGTCATGGTCATCATGCCCATGGGAATGACCGTGTGAATGTTCATGCTCGTGGTCGTCTAAAAATCCTAAGATATGTGGAATATCATGAGTTGTATGCATTCCTGGAGCGATAAAGACCGGTATGACAACTAATCTTTCTAAATCGTTTTCATCTACTAATTTATTAATAGATTCTGGAATGCTTGGACCGCATAATTCCATGAATCCGAAACTGGATGGTAACTCACAGTTTTTCTCGAATTTGCTGTACAGTTCAGTAGCGAATTCTTTATTGTAATTCAATCTAGAACCATGAGTAACAAGCAAAATTCCTGTCTTTGCATCATCATCTAGTTTGGAATCGGCTAAAGCTTCATTAATCCTTTTATTAATGATGTCTAAAAGCTCGTCGCGAGGTCCGATTGATGTCAATAATTCAATTTCCCCATCAAAGACTACATCATCCGCTATTGACAAGTAATGTTCATCAGGATAGTTTCCGTCAGGACATCTTGGATCTACTTCCAAAGGTTCAAGACCTAACAACTGCGGAATATCAATGTTAGTGTGAATTCCCGGAGCTAAAAATACAGGAAGAGCAATGATTCTATCTAAATCATCAACTTCATCTTTCAATATTTCAACAGCCCCCGCAATGGTAGGCTCGGAAACTTTCATGTATCCTATTTCGGTTGCAATACCGGATTTATCTATGAATTTCTCTTTGATTTCTGTAAACACTTCTTCTGCAAAAGGTAGGGTACTGCCGTGACTTACCAAAATGACAGCAGCATTATTTGATAACTTTGAATTTGTATCCATATGAGATTACTCCGTCTTCTCCGTCTTCTCTGACTCTTCTAAATACCATCTCTACATCGTCACCGATTTCAAGACTGTCTACATCACAATCAACAAGCTGTGTGGTTAATTTTGCACCTTCTTCAAGCTCAATTACAGCAACAGCATAAGGAGCTGATTTTTTGAAATCATCAGGTGCTGATCTGATTACTGAAAAAGTGTGAATTTTACCTTTTCCTGAAAATTGGAAAGGTTCAAGGTCTCCTTTTCTTCTGCAATTAGGACAAACTACACGAGATGGGAAAAATAATTCACCACAAGTGTTACATTTAGAACCTATAAGATTATATCTTTGTTGTATATGACGCCATGTTCTTACAGTATCTGACATGTAAATCCTCCATATATTTTCTAATAAGTATAATTTATCTAAATTAATATAAATAACTATTTTTTTTATTACTATTTTCCTGAATTTTTAAAAAAATTATTACATATCTACACAAAATCATAAAGTCGCACTTCACAAATAAATTTATAGAATCCAGCCTAAATTTTTAAAAATGAAAATCGACTCAAAAGGAAATATAATTGTAGGTACGACCGCAATTTTGATTGCAGCATTGCTTCTGATTTGCATTTTTGTTGTAAGCTCGATATATTTCATTGAAAGTGAAAACATTGAATTTAAATCAAATGACAATTTCAAATATATCATCGATGACTATACGGGAAATCTAGAAATCCTGGGCAGGGATGCAATAGCTGAAGCAACCCAAAAGGTCTACAATGGCCTGCCGGTTTTAAATAGCAGAGACCAGATTAAAAAGAACTTAGATAATATTCTAGATGAAAAAAATGAAGAGTACGAAGATAAATACGGCGTGAAAATGACATCAGAAACTGTTTCTGTGGAAAATACCGATTCACCCTGGAAAATTCTATTCAAAGTAAAATTGAAGGTTGAAAAAGATGGTGATGAATTCTCAAAAATCATTGAAAAGAATGCATCAGTTGAGGGGTTGAGAGATCCTCTGCCAATCGCAAAGCTTAGCGTGCTTTCTGGAATTTTAACATATGACAATCAAATCCATTACAAGACTGCTCTTTCAGGTTATATGGTCTTGCATAATTTAGAGTCTCCCGAATCATACATTGAAGCGACTGCACCACTTTACATCCAAAAATGCCCATATGATCCATACATTCATCATGGCGATCCCGGAGTTTTGGATGATTGTCTTGAAAAAGGATATTTCCATGAAAGTGCTGATGGAAGCTGCTATTTATGCAGATTAGAGGGAAAAGGAAAATGTCCACATTATGGATTTGAAGTGTTTATTCAAACACATACCCCACTAAAAAATGAGTCATTGTCCTGTTCCGACCATGTAGTCTTTGCAGACCATTATAACGGAGAAAAAATTGACCCCGATGACTGGAACAGTCTGATTTTAGATTCGTCTCACAGAAAAAAATACGGGTTGTATGAAGATGGATAGTAAAGGAAACATGATTATTGAAGTCGGAATAGTTCTGATTATTATTTTATTAATTAGTGGAATCGTTTTGACGTCATTTGAAAATACCACAGAAAAGATTGTAAATGTAGAAGAAAAGGAGAATATGGAAATTTTGGTTTCAGAAGTTGCCGATAATTTGATAAACAACCCTGGAATTCCTGACAATTGGTTTGAATCAGGAAAAGGAACCCCCGGCTTGGCTATCGTTAATGAAGGTAGTGAAATCGTGCCTAATAGTATTTCATATTCTAAATTTATTGCTCTTGGAAAAAACTACAAAAAATTGGTTAATGAGAAATTGTTCAATTCAAAAATAAAAACCTCAATGGAAATAATCCCTCAAAAGAGTAGTATTTCAAGTGTAAAAATTGGTTCGACTGAAGAAGGGGATAATGTATTTTGTGTTAATAGATTAGTGAAATGTGATTTCTACAAAAAATATGTAATAAAAGACTTTGAAAATGAGGGAAAATGCAATCACAATCACGACCAAAATTCACATTCCTGCAACTACTTTAAAATATTCAGGGGAAACGTTAAAAAGTCGGATTACTACTTACTAGTTGATGATGATGTAAAATACATTGTAGATACAACAAGAGTAGTTAAAGAAAGGTATTGGGAGCAATCACCAGATGTGATTGATTTAAACGAGAAAATTAGCTTCTATGACGATGACAGCGCAGTTGTATTCATTCACTTCAACAAGCCTCATGCAAGGGCCCTTTTAGTCAGTGTTCCAAAAACATTTGATAAAAACAAATTAGAATACGATTATTTCAGAACAAACGAATGTGAATTTGTCTTGAAGGCTTGGTATTAGGTTAAAAATGAAAAAAAATTAAAAGTCAATATCTATATTGCAGGAAAAACTCCCTGCAACATGACCATTAGATATTGAAAAAATTCAACTAATTAAAAGTTCGAATTAAAAAATCCTAAATGGACTTTTAAACTCTAACTAATAATATCCCCAAAATTATATTTAAAGTTAATCATGAAGTTTTTAAATCGTAGGGAGTGGTCATTATAAGTACAACTGAACCCAAAGACAACCGGTCAAAGTTATCAAAAACAACTCCTTACAATAATAGTTAATCCCTACAATTTAAAGGAGAGTTTATGGTTTCACATTGACTTTAACAAAAGCAATGTGAATACAGCAACTATACACCACAAAAATAGGATGTACAAAAATGCTGCAATCCAAAATTTCTTTCGGATACTCACAATGCTCCCCCTTTTTAATTAGTCGAATGCCAAGTAGAGCTCTCATCAAAGATTGACTTTGAATCAAATTCATGGCAATACTAGAAAAAATCATAATATCACCTCCTGGACTTGGGGTTACAGTTAGGTATTAAATTTAAAAAAAATAGTATATAAATCTTTATTTTAAAAAATTAAGCTTAAATATTGCTTTAAACTTGAAAAAATGAAATTTAAGAACAAAAATTATCTAAACCAGAACACCTAACAAAAGCAATGAAACAGAAATCAGAATCAGGCTAGAAATTGAATCTGTAACGCTAGTTGAAATCGGAATTACAATATTATCCGGATCCAGATTATGGTTATATGAAACTGTTGATATGTAATAAACAACGAAAACCATCACTGTAACCAAAATCAAGCCGGATAGTGTGCTGATTGGAATAATATTATGAAATCCAACTCCTGCTGTTTTAAAGGCCCTTGATGATCCTTCTGCAAGAATTCCAATGAATGGGAACACAATAATAGCTAAAATATAACAGATTCCAAAGTTATGCAATGCTTCTCCTTCCGGTTTGGATGATGGCTCTACCAGCCCTGAGTGCAATCCGGATGATAACCTTGCCCCTAAAATACTAATCAAGCTTCCGCTTTCACCTGAAAATAGTGGAACCAATGTCAATAAACTAGGATTTGTAAGTAAAGTCTCAACTGAACTGTTCAAAATTCCACCTGCTGAACCTCCCAAAAAGGAGCATAAAAGCAAAACAGGTGTAGACTGTTTTAAAATGGTTTTTGTCTCATCGGATAATCTATAACAATGAACAAATCCGATTAAAACCCCAATTATAATTACAACAACTATAACATCTTTTAAAAGAACATTGACATTTAATAGAGTCAATAAAAAAATTGATGCAATAATAGCAGGCAGGGTAAACAAATCTCCAAAAGCCGCAATTATTGGGCTTGTAATATTATCTGGATCCCAGCCATGTTCAAAACTTTTAAACGAAACGAACATTGTTATCGGAAGCATTATCAAGTTTGAAATTATTCCGGCAATAGTACAAATCAATATAAAGTCAATTACAGACATGGATGGTGAGTTTAGTAAAATACAGAATATTTTGGCTACAACACCTAAAAATATTGATAGAACTAAAGTCAAGACAAATGAAGAAAATATATTGTATTTTAAATCATCTGACAACTCAAATTCTGGAGATATTAAACCGATGTGCAAACTGCTGGAAAGTCTTGATGCAAATGACCCAAAAATATTCCCCCTCATTCCAATAGCTCCAGGAATGACAACTAAAAGTCCTGGAAACGCTTCAAGGAAAAATGTCATCTTACCTAAGATAATACCAGCTATTAAATCTCCAACTGCACAAATAAAAAGAGCAATTAATCCTTCTTTTATGATATAGCGGTGTTCAGAATAAAACTCAGACAACGCTTGAGTAGATAGTGAACTGCGAATCTTCTTCTGTTGGTCTTTCACAAATATCACTACCTATAATCATTTTTTCACAACCTAATCTTCGTCTAATTCTTCTGGAATATCATCTAATGAACATGCACCTGATGCTAATTTTTCAAGCAAATCTGCACCTTCGTCTGTTCCTTTTAAAATCAATGTATCGCCAGGTAAAAGTGTAGTATTTTTATCTGGTCCGTAAATCCAGGATGTACCTCTCCTAATAGAGATTACTCTCATACCAGTACGATTTACTAAAAGCAAATCTCCTAATGTATTGTTTGCAAGTTCTGATGATTCATCAACAACGACTCTTGCAATACTTTTATCTGATTCTTCCATCACCATCTTAAATACTGGGTGTGGTTTGAAACCAGTGATAACTAAATCAGCCAAATCTTTTGCCGCATTTGCCATACTTTCTGTAGCTTCTGCAATTTCAAGCAAAGCTGTCAATTTTTCAGCATCTTCGTATGATCGTGCAGCTACTAATGATTCTTTTTTAATTTCATAATTCATTGCGTTGACTTCATTTTCCAACGTAAGTACTTCTTCAGCAGCGGTTTTACTGTTAAATAAAACTGCAGAATATGCCAAATCTACCATCAGTTCCGACATATTTTTCATTTCGATTAAAAGATTTTTAATTGACAATTAAATTACCTCATAAGTCATTTGGATTAACATGTAATAAGCATGCTTTTCTAAGTTTTAATAATGTTTTTTTCTTTGTTTTCAAATCGTCGACTTCCTCTAAAATATTTTCCAAAGGTCCTCTTAAACATTCCACACTGTCCTTATCGTGCAGCCACATGCATTCTTTACAGTTCCAAACGTTTTTACCCTTAATCCAGTTCCCGCCAGTTGCGGAATCTCCGCATGGGTAAAACGGACAATAGCAGAAATCACAGTATTGACCTTCATAATGGCATGGATAAAACTCGCATTCTCTGTTAGGTCCATGGCCAATTTCACCATTTAGGAATTTTTCATAATGATTTCGTGACAATTCATGGATTTTAGACCTTATAACATACCCTCTAGGTGTTACAAGCTTGCCATCTTGAACATAAGTTATATCATTTCCAACAATCAATGTACAGGACATATTAACAATGTCTTCAGTCAAATCCTTGATTTTGACGATAGTGGTTTTAGGTGGCTCATAAGTACTGTCAATAATACCTATCAATGCATCTTCACCTTTAATGTCTAAAACTGCTTGCTTGAATCTTCTGAATGGCTCTTTACGAGTTTTACTGATAGGATTATAAATTGCAACTATCAAATTGGCTTCAAGCGCATACCTTAATTTTTTCTCGATTTCGGATAATGGGGTTAAAATATTGCTTAAGCTGATTGCTGCAAAATCGTGCAAAGGAGCTCCCAAATGAGCGGAAGCATAATTCAGTGCAGAAACTCCAGGATAAACCTTTATTTCAACACCATCATATTTGCTTACGATTTGGTATAGGACATTTGCCATTCCGAAAACGCCAGGATCGCCTGAACTGATTAATGAAACGGTTTTGCCTTCCAAACTTTTTTGAATAGCAAATTCCGCTCTAGCTATTTCATCGCCCATACCTTTCTTAACTATTTCCTTATCGGAAATTAAATCCTCGATTTGGTTAATGTATTTCTTATAACCGATGATTACATCAGACTCTTCAATAGCTTTTATAGCACCTAAAGTCATGTTTTCTCTATTTTGACCTATTCCTATTACATTAATCATTTTACATCACTAGTATAATTTTAAAACTGAAGTTATAGTTATTGAATCGGTGTTAACCATCAATCCATTTCCTCTATAGGTTGCATCAGCCACTGCTATAATCTTATATGATGGATCTTGACTAATAATGATTTGTCCAGAAGTTGAATTAGGTGAAGCATAACCTAAAGTCTCGATTGAAACTGTTAAATTCTTATTGCTTGTATCATCACGAGTTGTGACGTTCATAGAATCAACATTAACACCATCAACCTTCGATAGTTCTTCCAGTTGCATTGCAACATCCTTTTTATTAGTAATATTAACTGGAGTTGGATCTTTAATTAAAGCTTCATTAACTGTTTCCGGGTTAAGGAGATTAGTAATCTTATCTACCTGCATATCTATCAGCCCCTGAATGTTAGGAGCCTCGGAAGTAACGATAGTGTATGAACTAAAGAGTCCTACTTCAAAGAATATAACAAATAAAAGTATAATTAAAATAATTCTAACAACCTTGTTCGCCATGTTATCACAATCATTATCTAACTTATAATATGATAATTTCTATTTTTAATATATAATAAAGATAACTAATCGAAGAGAAATTACATGGAAAAATCAATTTCATAAAATTAAATTCTCAAAGTTTATTAACATAGAAAATAAAAAATCTAATTAATGTCAACTAGTAAAATTCTATTAAAATTTGCAAAAAAAGGAATCAACCTATCACCTGAAGCATATAATAGGGTTATCAATGCAGAAAATCCAACTGATTTTGCATCTTCACTGATAGTTAAATTAAAAAGTGATAAATTCACATCAAAGGATTTAGTTTCCGTCAGTGGTGAAATGGTTGATGAAATTACAGGTATCAAAAAAGATGAAAGAAAAGAAGCTGAAATTACGCTTGATGAAACACCACAAGCTGAAGAAAAAGAAAAGAAAATTGAAGAGCCACAAGTTCAACTTGAAACCCAAAAAACGGAACCTGCTTCAATTGAAGACTTGAAAAAAGATAGTGATCAGCAAGAGAAGCATGTTAATGAAGAAATTTTAAAGGCTTCTGAAGTTATCGAAGATACTAAAATTAAATTCAAAAGAAATGAACAGAAAACTAATGTTAAATATGATTTTAAAATCATTCAAGATACTTCTAAAAAATCTTATACAAGCGGTGAGCTTGAAAACCTTATAGCTTATTTTAAAAGCAGATATGAAAAATTGGCTAACATCTTAAAGAGAAGGCCGGAGCTCAGGGATTCCACAAAAATAGCAGATATAGATGATTCACAAGAAAGCTTAAGCTTAATTTTAATGGTGCGTGAAATCAGGACAAGTAAGAACGGCCATAAAATCGTTGAATTTGAGGATGATACAGGAACAATTTCAATATTATTCACAAATAAGAACGAAGAATTATTTGCTGAAGCTGAAAAGCTCGTAAAAGACGAAGTTGTTGGTGTTATTGCAAACAAAAGCAATGATTCAGGATTTGCATTCGGTCAGCAAATCATCAATCCCGGCGTTGTGCGAATTCCAGAAAAGGAAATGGACTTTGGAATCGTGTTTTTATCAGATGTTCACATCGGAAGCTTGACATTCCTTGAAGATGCATTTCAAAGATTTATCGATTGGATTAACTGTGAATATGGTTCAGAAGAACAGAGAAAAGTTGCTGAAGACGTTAAATATCTCATTATAGGGGGAGATATCGTTGACGGAATCGGCGTATATCCAAACCAGGACAAAGAGCTTGCAATCAAAGATATTACACTGCAATATAATGAGGCTGCCAAATTTTTAGGAAACATCAGAAGCGATATTAAAATTATCATTGCTCCTGGAAACCACGACGCTTCCAGAGTAGCTGAACCGCAACCTGCTGTGCCTATGGAATATGCAAAAGCATTATATGAGCTTGACAACGTTGAATTCATATCAAATCCTGGTGTAGTATCCCTGGATGGAATTAACGTTTTAATTTATCACGGCCGTAGTTTTGACGATCTTGTAATGGCCGTTAAAGGATTCACACATGAGAGAAACGATATATTAATGGAAGAATTGCTTAAAAAAAGGCATTTGGCTCCAATCTATGGAGAAAGAACTCCGCTTGCATCAGAACTTGAAGACTATTTAGTGATTGATGAAATACCGGATGTTTTCCATACCGGTCACGTTCACATTAACACATATAAGAAATTCAAAGGAATTCATTTAATCAATTCAGGTACTTTCCAGACTCAGACAGAGTTTCAAAAAATCTACAATATTGAACCAACTCCTGCGGAAGTTCCTGTCCTTCATAAAGGAAAATATAAGCATTTCAAATTTATAGATTGAGGTTATTTCAATGACAAAAAATATTGCTGAAGTAATTAGCGTTGCTAATGAAATTTATGACAAGGGATTAGTTTCAGGTAAAGCCGGCAACATTAGTAAAAGAATTAAAGGAAGCACTGGAGACATCATTGCAATCACTCCAACCTTAAAATCACTTTCAGATTTAAACGAAGAAGACATAGTTTTGGTTGATATGGATGGAAACACATTAACTAAAGGAAAACCATCTTCTGAAATAAATATGCATTTGGAAATCTATAAAAAAAGGTCTGATGTGAATGCAATTGTTCATACACACTCAACTTATGCTACCGGATTTGCTTTTTCGGAAAAAAAACTTAAAAGACTAGAAGGTTTCGGACAAATAACCACTCCATACATAACCGAAGTCGAATATGAAAAGCCTGGAAGCGATGAACTGGCAAATAATGTTGGCGAATCTATTGGAAAAGAAGATGTACTACTGCTAAAAAATCATGGTGTAGTTTGTATTGGCGATAATTTAAATGAAGCAAAATTACTTGCTGTTTTTGTTGAAGAAATTGCTAAAATTCAATTTATTACTAATATGTTAAATTCAGCTGAAGATCTAATCTAATCTTCATCTGAAATAACACTACTTTTATTTCTGTTTTTCATTCCTTCTTCAATCATTTTTATGATTAATCCGGATAAGGAAGTATCTTCATCAATCGCTATTTTTTTTAATTCTTTTTTCAAGTCCTTAGGTAAATTTATTGTTGTTTTGCTTATATCTGACATAATATATAATTGCATTTTATATAAATATAAATTTTTCTACTGAACCCATATATACCACAAAATATTTAAAGTGTATACGAACAAATATATTATTTAATAGTTTTTTTAACTTATTTTTAATAATTTATTTTGGAGGGAGTATTATGAGCGGTCAAATCGATGAAGTTTGTGAAATACTTGAGTATATCGCAGATAATAACACTGTACCTCGTAATATCAGAGAGGCAGCTGGAGAATCCAGTAATTTATTAAAAGATGAAGAACAAGATCAATCAATCAGGATAAGTACTGTTTTAGGTAAATTAGATGAAATCAGTAACGATCCAAATATTCCAGTTCACGCAAGAACTTTAATTTGGGAAGTTTTATCTAAATTAGAATCTATCTAATTCTTTTTCTTTTTTTATATTTATTATTCTGAAACAGCTATCGCTATTGTAACACCATCATAGGATGTCTTTTTATAAATTAATTTTGAATCAAAACCTGCTGTAATCAATGCTGAAGGCTCGCAAACACCATATATTCCAAATTTTGATTTTACAAACTCTGATTTTTGAACATCGTTTGATTCAAACATTTTTAATTTATCCAAATCAACAAAGTTCACTGGAATATCTAACTTTTCAGACAATTCAAGAATGCCTTGCTCGTCCTTTTTAATTTCAGCTGATGCCAACATGTTGATTCTTGACTTATGAACATTTAAATCATTTATTGATTTTATTAAGCCCTCATGGATTTTTATGCATTCCTTTCCACGCCTGCAGCCAATTCCTACAACGATTTTTCTTTCTTTTAAAATCAGGTTATGCTCACCCAACTGAACATGAATTTCATCTTCTCTTACATTAGATGAATAATTGATTGAAACGTCTATTTCAAGTGTAACATTATTCAGATATTCGAACAGATATTCAAAATTTTTATCAGAATTGATAGTGAATGAAATCTCTTCTCCTTCAAGAATCGCTTTGTTGAAAAATAAAATTTCTTCCGGTTTATCGATTGATAAATACAAATCTTTTGCAATGACATCTATTCCCAATCTATTATTAACGTCAGTGGAAGTCGTAATTACTGGTGTTGCATCAAGCAAACCGGCAACTTTCTGTGTTAATTTGTTTGCACCACCCAAATGACCTGATAAGGTTGAAATAACAAAGTTTCCATTATCATCAATGTTTAGAACAGCAGGATCGCTAACCTTCGATTCAATCAATGGTGCAATAGATCTTATTAGAATTCCTGATGCCATAATGGCAATTATCGCATCATACTCATAAAATAAAATCTGAAAATATTTCTTAACGTTTTTATGGTAAAGGTCAGTTTTGATAATTGTTGAATCAGCATCTAATTTTTCTTTTAAATCTAAAGCTAACTCTTGACCTTTATTCGAAACAGAAATTATTGCTATTTTCATATTATCACATAAACTAAAGTAAACAACACAATGACAGTTATTGTAAACAAAACAATTGACAATTTTGATAAATTAACAGCTCTTGAAATATCTTCAGCTATTATCTCTTTATTGTCATCACCTAAAATATATGTATCCTTTTTTATCAATTGGATGTTCAATGCCCCGGCAGTGGATGCCATTGTGTAACCTGAATTTGGAGATGGGCATTTGCGGGCATCCCTCATCATGATTTTAAAACTATTTTTTCCATCCAACTTAAGCAGATACGCTGAAATCACAACATAAATGCCTGCAATTCTTGATGGAACATAATTCAGAATATCATCAATTTTTGCTGGTAAAAATCCAATATCCTTTAATTCATCGGTTTTATAGCCAACCATTGCATCAAGAGTGTTTGAAAGTCTGTAAAGCATTGGAATCAGCAGCAAAAAATACAGACAATAATCAAATGGATTATATAAAATAATTACTGCAAAAATAAAATAATAAAAAATTGGGGCAACATATGAATCTGTTATGTTTTCAGTCAAGCTTTCGATGACTGCTGATACAATGAAACTTTCCGTTAGCTCATCAGTGTCTCTGCTAACCAGGTATGAAACGGATCTTCTTGCCTTTTCAATGCTTTCAGACAAGTCATCTTTAACATCGATTGCAGTTTGCAGAAGCATATTAACAGAGTAAAATGATGATAAAAGAACTGTAAATACAATAAATAATAAAATAATATTATATGAACAAATAAAATATATAATAAATAATATTATGCTTGCTGCAGCAGAACAGCATACAAAAAGCAACAAACCAGAAACTCTATTTTTTATCCCAATAAACAATTTTTTAAAAAAGTTAATGATTGAACCCATTATGACAACAGGGTGAATCCTTCCTGGAAGTTCACCGAAAATGACATCAATTGCAAGTGAAAATATTAATGCTAAAACGACAAATGCAAACAATTTAAATGAGATGATATCATTGACATTTGTAAAGGCTATTTCATTAATAAATTCAATCATAGTTTAATATATATAATAAAAAAATAAATAATTTATTATAAATTTTTATTAATGATGATACTATGATTTCAGAAGAAACAATTAAAACATGGTTACTTGACGAAGACCTATTAAGAGAAATGAAATATGACCAAAATGCTGATTTTCATTTCATTATCGAGTTTCCAAAGGAAAATATAATGGATGTTGTCAAACCAAAAGGTAAAGATTGTATAGTTGTAGCATGTGCAACTCAAGTTTCACCTGAACATAAGAATCTTATGGTTCCGGCAGATCCTAAAGTTAAGAAGGATTTCATTTTAGACTTGAATTTTGGACTAAACAGCTTTTTGGTTGATTATGAACTTCAAATCAATCAAGACATATTACAGCAGTTTATTATCACTGATCAAATATTTGAAGATGGATTGACCAAGGATGCATTCATCAGGACATTGAAAAAGGTTTTCAAATCAAAACTACATTGCATCTGGCTAATCGATAAGAAATTTGGAAGACCTCCTCTTAGACCTTCCAACCAAAATGACATGTTCATTTAGAGAGGGAGAGGTGTATTTCAAGTATAACCTTTTCGAGGGTATATTAAGAATGAAGAGGTATGTTTCCACTGTAAACACTTGAAAATCACCCCCGACATTTTTCTTTATTTTTTTCCTTTTAAATTAAATTTAACCAATTTCACGGCTTTTAATTTTTTCGAAATCAAATTTTCATTTTTCATTACACTTGAAATCTATCCCTTGAAAATTGCTTTTTGGATAAAATTATTTACACTTGAAACGCATGTCTCTGTCTAGTAAAAAATCGTGATAAATTTTTCAACATTGATGTAATTGGAGCTATTTGAGAGCAGATGTGCACTATTTTTCCCTTATTTTTACACTTGAAATTGTTATTTTATATTTGAAATAGTACCATTTCATATTTAAAATTATATTGATTTTAAATGATTTAATTTAATTTTAAATCATAATTTGTTATATTTTTAAATAAATATTTATTTTTAGATGGTATTTTCATATTTAAATAATTTTAAACGATTTAATTTTTTAACTTATTGTCATTTTTATTACGTTTTTACAAAATTGTAATAAAAACCTTTATTTATAACCACTTTCATATATTAACACTGGAAATTATACTTCAATTTTTTTATTGAATTTTAAGGTGGATATATGTCAAATATTTTTGAGAATTTAGAAAGTGAAGAAAATCTTACCACTTCCATATTCAAGGATAAGACTCCTTTGGATCATAGGTTCTTACCTGATAAGTTGCTTCACAGAGAAGAGCAGATAACTCAAATTGCTAAATATTGGGTGGATGTTTTAAGTAATGTGACTCCATCTAATGTTACTCTTTACGGTAAGACAGGAACTGGTAAAACAGCAGCATCAAACTTTGCGGCTGATCAGCTTAGAGATATTGCTCGCAAGAAAAACGTTTTTGTTAAGGTAGAATATATCAGATGTACTGATTATACAACAGAATACCAGGTCATAGCTGAGTTGTGTAATAGGCTTGGGCGTGATGTTCCAAACCGTGGTTGGACCAAAGGTGAAGTTGTAAATACATTTAGGGATATTTTTAGACCAAGCGTTTACGGTAGGAAATTACAGTTGATTGTTATTTTGGACGAAATTGATATCTTACTTGATAAGGATGGCGACGGAATCTTATACACCCTTACAAGAACAGAAAACGTGTCCGTTTTATGTATCAGTAACTATTTGGATTTCAAAAACTTAATTAAATCCAGAGTAACCAGTAGCTTAAATGATAAAGAAATTGTTTTTCCACCTTATGGAGCTAATCAATTGGCAGATATCTTGTCAGAAAGAGCAAAATTGTCATTTGCCGATGATGTATTGGAAAGCGATGTTATTCCATTATGCTCAGCAATGGCTGCAAAAGAGGAAGGTGATGCAAGGTATGCTCTTGACCTACTCAAAAATGCTGGTGAATTAGCTTTTGATGAAGATTCCAAAACCGTTACAAGCGATCATGTAAGAAGAGCCAAAGACAAAATAGAGCACAACAAAGTCATAGAAATCATATCCACTTTACCGCTTCAACAGCAAAGACTTTTGGAAGCTATTTTGAATTTGACAAAACAGGATGAAGAAATTTCCTCTGGTAAATTATATGATGCATATAAGGATGTCTCAAAAAAAGATGCTGTTACATATAGAAGAATATTTGACTTTATTAATGAGCTTGAACTTTTAGGTATTATTTCCACTAACACCATCTCACGTGGACGTGGAAAAGGAAGAACTAACATTATTAAGCTTCAATGTGATGAAACATTACTTGAAACAACCCTCTATGCTATTTAGGGTTGTTTTTTATTAATGTTTTTAATATTGCCATTCTCACAGGAACCGCATTTGCAGCCTGTGTGAAATACTTGTTGTATTTTGTATCATCAACATCGGCATCGATTTCATCGATTCTTGGTAAAGGATGCATTACTATTAAGTCTTTACCTTCAAGCATTTTTTTGTTGATGATATATGCTCCTTTTATTTTTAAATAGTCGTCAATATCAGCGAAACGCTCTTTTTGGATCCTTGTTACATATAGAACATCAACATCATCGATGATTTCATCAATACTCTCTACTTCTTCATATTTGACGCTTGTTTTTGATATGTCGTGAAGAATTTCCTGTGGCATTCTAAGCTCTGGAGGAGATACCAAGTAAATTTTAACATTATCAAACAATCCTAAAGCGTTTGATAATGAATGCACTGTACGGCCAAATTTTAAATCTCCAATTAGAGCAATCTTTAAATTATCGATATGACCTATTTCATTTTTGATTGTATATAAATCGAGTAATGTTTGTGTTGGGTGCTGGCCTGCGCCGTCTCCTGCATTAATGACAGGAACATCAACAATATCTGAAATGAATTTTGATACTCCTTCAAGCTCATGCCTGATGACTAAAGCGTCACTGTATCCTTCGAACATTTTTGCAGTATCGGCAATACTTTCACCTTTGGATACAGAACTGGATCCGCTACTTTCAAATCCAATGCAATCTCCACCTAAACGCTTTACTGCAGTTTCAAATGACATTTTTGTTCTTGTTGATGGTTCAAAAAACATTAATCCTAGGAGTTTACCCTTTAGTTCTTCAGATACTTCTTTTGATTTAGCAATGTCTTCTAATTTGGATGCTTCATTTAAGAGATATTCAATATCTTCCCGCTCAAAGTCCTTTATTGAAATTATGTTCTTTAATCTAAAAATTCTAATCAACCCTTTTTTCAATCATATTGTTAATGTAATCAGCAAATCTATCAATTTCGTCAATATTTAAAACAGGAAGGCTTTTCCCATCCTTTTTATATTTGTTAATCAGATTATTTGTTTTTCTCTTTTCTATAAAATTTCCCTCATCGGGATTTAGTTCATATCCGAAATTCGAGTTGAAACTTGATGTATCCACTAATTCTTCCGTAAATGTTTTATTTAACCTGTCTCTTGTATCAATACCTTCTTCACAGTTCATAACCAAGGCAATTGGCTTTTCTTTAAGAGTTTTCATGTTTCTTGATATATATTGCTTTAGCGCATTTTGAACCTTACCATTATATGCAGATCCTGCTAAAATAATGAAATTGTACTTTAAAAGGCATGCAGTTTTTGCTTTTTCAATAGGAATTAATTTAACATTTGCTTTAATTTTATCAGATAATAGTTTACAAGCCTTTTTTGTTGATTTACTTGAAGTAGAATATATTATTGCAATTTTCATATTATTCTCTCGATTGGTACAACAAGGATATCTTTTGCACCGGCAGTTCTTAAATCATTCACGAGTTCAAACACTTGTTTTTCATCAATAACAGCCTGAACCGCTACAGTTTTTTCATTTGAAAGTACTTCAGATATTGTTAGGCCACCCATTGATGGCATAACTTCTTTGACTTTGTCTAAATCGGCATTTTTCACATTCATCATGATTAATTTCTTTCTGTCAGCATCAAGAACTCCCTTTATGCTTGTGCTGACAGCTTCAATTAATTCTCTTTTTTCGTTTAGACTTTCTTTATTTGCAATGAGTTTGATTGAACTTTCTAAAATAGTGTCGATAATTTCAAGATGGTTCATTTTTAAGGTTGTTCCGGTACTTGTCAAATCTGTTATCAAATCAGCCAATCCAATAAATGGAGCAGCTTCAGTAGATCCGCTTAATTTAACAATTTTTAAATTTAAACCTTTTTCCTCTAGATACTTCCTGGTTAATACTGGAAACTCGGTTGCAACTTTCATGTCATCCGTAATGTCATCAACCGAATCAATGTTTGATTCCTCCGGAGCTGCCAGTACCAGCTTTGTCTGGCCGAATTTTAAATCTAATAGTTCACGGACATCAACTTCATTTTCATTTATTAAATCAACTCCGGTTATTCCCATGTCTGCAACTCCATCATTGACAAATTCGGGAATGTCTGATGCCCTTGCAAACATAATCTCTATATTATCATAGAATGTTTTAGAAATCAATTTGCGGTTGTTTTTATCGATTAATCCTAAACCAGCTTTCTCTAAAATGCTTATTGAAGGTTCGCTTATTCTTCCTTTGGAAGGAACTGCAATTTTAATTTTCATCATATCTTCTCAAATTTTCTATCTGATATTATATTATTAATCATTTGTTAAATACTTTTAAGTATTACTTTTTTTATTATATTCTTAGTAATACCTATTTTTCTAATTATAAGCGTAATTTTGCAAAATATTTAAATATTAAGATGGATTATATTGTTATTTAACTTATGATTTTGGCTGTATAATCATAAGTTTTGATTAACTATTGTGAGGTGAAAAACATGGCAGAAATACCAAAAGCTCCTATCGCAAGAATCATTAAAGAATCTGGTGCAGAAAGAGTTAGCGAAGATGCAAAAGCAGAATTAGCAGCATACTTAGAAGAAGTTGCTCGTGATGTAGCTAAAGAAGCAAACGCTGTTGCAAAAATCGCAAAACGTAAAACTGTTAAAGCAGATGATATTAAATTAGCTATCAAAAACTTATAAATAGTTTTTTAGCTTTCTTTTTTTATTTTTTTTAGGTGTTATTATGAGTGATAATACTATTTTAATTAAAAATGCATTAATTTTAAGTCCAAATACAAATTTTGAAGAAAAACAATCAATTTTAATCAAAGATTACATAATCAGCGAAATTTCTACCGAAATTGATGAAGATGGTGTAGATAAAATTATAGATGCGGAAGGTAAAATATTGCTTCCGGGATTAATCAATACTCATACTCATTTGTCAATGACTTTATTTAGAGGATTAGCCGATGATTTAAGTTTAGACAGCTGGCTGAATGATCACATATGGCCAATGGAAGCTAATCTAGATGGTGATTATTGCTATATTGGAGCTCTTTTAGGAGCCGTTGAACTTATCAAATCAGGGACAACAACATTTTCTGACATGTACTTTTACATGGAAGATGTTGCCCGTGCAGTTGATGAAGCAGGAATCAGAGCAGTTCTTTCATATGGAATGATTGATTTCGGCGATGCTGAAAAAAGAGAAAATGAAATCAAAGAAAATTTAGCTTTATTTGAAAACTGCAATGGAATGGCTGACGGAAGAATTAAAGTCTTCTTTGGACCGCATTCCCCTTATACCGCTTCTGAAGATTTATTAATTAAAGTGCGTGAACTAGCTAATGAATACAACATGGGCATTCATATACATGTGTCTGAAACTCAAAAGGAAATCAATGATATTTTAGAAGAAAAAGGATTAAGACCATTTGAATATTTGGACAAAATTGGTTTTTTAGGTCCTGACGTTGTTGCGGCACATTGCGTATGGCTAAGTGATAATGAAATTGAAATTATAAAAAGAAACAATGTTAAAATTTCACATAATCCATGCAGTAACATGAAATTGGCTTCAGGAATCGCTCCAATTTCCAAATTAACTGAAAATGATATTTGTGTTTCCATCGGAACAGACGGTGCTTCTTCAAACAATAACCTGGACTTGATTGAAGAGTTAAAGACCGCAAGCCTGCTTCAAAAGGTTTCAACTTTAGACCCTAAAGTTTTAGATTCAGATGAGGCAATTGCAATGGGTACTATAAAAGGTGCTGAAACTTTAGGTCTTGATGATGAAATCGGTTCAATTGAAGTCGGCAAGAAAGCAGATATTATCTTAATCGATACTAACTCAGCCAATATGGTTCCAGACAGTTCTTCCTTAAGTTCAAATATTATCTACTCTGCAAACGGTTCAAATGTAGATACCACTATTTGCAACGGTAAAATATTGATGGAAAACAAAAAATTAGTTGTTTTGGATGAACAGGAAATTTACAAAAAAGCTAGACAAGCAATAAAAGAATTAAAAGAAGCTATCTAGCTTCAAATTCTATTTTATTTTGACTCATGACAATACTCTTTTTCCACTCGTCTTTTGTTTCTGGGAAATCAGATCTGAAGTGAGCTCCCCTACTTTCCCTGCGCAATATTGCTGATTTCACGGTTAAAATACAGATTTCAACCATGTTTATTACTTCAAGAGCGGTAACTAACTCTGTATTATATTGATTTTTATCGCTAACATCCAAGTTTACAAGCTCTTTTTGCATTTGCTGAAGCTCACCCAAAGCCTCGTTTAAGGTTTTTTCATCCCTTACAATAGCTACCTTTTCCCACATTAAATTTTTGATATTATTTTTGAATTCCTGTGGTTTGATGGTGCCTTCTTTAATTAAGCTTTCTATTCTTGAAGCCTCATCGTTTACTTGCTCTTCGTTTGTTTTGAGTTCTGTCTGTTTTGCGGCTTCACTTGCACTTACACCGGCAATCTTACCGAACACTTGAGTGTCAGCTAAAGCATTACCGCCCAAACGGTTTGCCCCATGAACTCCTCCGCAGACTTCACCGGCACCAAATAGGTTTTTAAGGGAAGTTGAAGCATTTGTGTTGATTTTTAATCCACCCATGAAGTGATGTGCGGTTGGTGCAACTTCGATTGGGCCATGCTTGATGTCAACCCCTACATTTTCAAACTGCAAGACCATGGTTTCAAGTTTTTCATCGATATAATCATCATCCAAGTGTGAAATGTCAAGATAGACTCCACCCTGTTCAGTTCCCCTTCCTTCAATGATTTCCTGATAGATTGAACGTGCGACAACATCACGGGTAGCCAGTTCCATTTTTTCAGGTGCATATTTGCTCATAAACCTTTCTCCATCTTTATTTATGAGTTTTCCGCCTTCTGCCCTTACGGCTTCAGTTACAAGAACGCCCTTTTTGGATTCGGGTGCTATCATTCCAGTCGGGTGGAACTGAATCTGTTCCATGTCAACCAATTTAGCTCCGGCTCTGTAAGCTATTGCAAAACCGTCTCCATTCTTTTGGAAAGTGTTGGATGTTACAGGGTATAATTGTCCGGCACCTCCGCTTGCTAAGATAACAGATTTTGCCTTGAAGTATATCAAGCTTGAATCCTTTAGGTCAAGTCCGGTTGCTCCGATTACCTGTTCATCTTGGGTAACTAATGAGGTAATCATAACTTCTTCAATGCACTCGATATCTCTTCTTATAATCTCCTCTTTAAGTGCATTCAATAGTTCTGCACCGGTCCTGTCTCCTTGATAGCAGGTTCTTCTGTAGGTCTGTCCACCAAAAGGCCTTTGATCTATTTGCCCGGATTCCTGACGGTCAAATAAAGCGCCGTAGTTTTCCAAGTCTATCAGTCTTTTCGGTGATTCATTAACAAGTATTTCTACCAGTTTTTCATCGTTAAGATAGCTTCCGCCTTTGAGTGTGTCGTGAATGTGAGCATCGATTGAATCGTCCTTGTCAACGGTTTTGAATACTGCATTGTATCCTCCTTCCGCCATTCCGGTACAGCCAGAACGGAATGATAGACCTTTAGACACGATGATGGCTTTCAGTCCGGCATCATCAACTTCAATAGCTGCTCTTGAACCTGCTCCACCAGATCCGATAATTAGTACATCTGTTGAGATAGTTTTTGTTTCCATTTCAATTACCCTGTAAATTTTTATCAGTAATACTTTTGTTTTTAATTGTTAAAATAAATTTCTTTAAATCTAAAAGATTTATTAATAAAAAATGATTAATTAATAGTATTGAATGTATATTTATTAGATTTGGTTTTAAAATAATGGTTTATCATACAATTAAATTAAAATTATCATTAAAATTTCAACATTAATATCATTCATGTCCAATTTAATTAGAGGGTATTTCATGAAAATAGATGGTGAAGTTACAACCGGTTTGGGAAAGGCAGCGTATTTCCTGTCACAGGAATTCTACACAAAGGAATTTAAGAAAAATTTGGGATTCGTTCCGTTTCCAGGAACACTTAATGTCATTGTCAGTGAGGATTATCTTGATGAAATCAGTGAAATCAAAAACAACTGTGAAAATTTAATCAAACCGGATGAAGGATTTGGAGCTGTTAAGTATATCCAAGCAAAACTAAACGATAAGATAGATGGAGCCATCGTATTTCCTGCAAAGACCACTCATGAAGAAAATTACTTGGAATTCATTTCTGAGAATAAGTTAAGAGATGAATTGAAGTTGAATGATGGAGATATTGTATCTCTGGAATTTTAGAAAAATAGTAAAGTTTTTTATAGATGATTAATAAAATGTTTAAATACGTTCTCAGGGCGGGGTTAGATTCCCCACCGGTGGTGATTTTTCTAGTAAAATAAGTCCACGAGCACGATTGAAGTGTTGATTTGGTGAGAATCCAAAACCGACGGTATAGTCCGGATGGAAGAGAAGATAATAGTGTTATTTTTAGCCCTGGTTCTAGTAAATATAGGAGATATTACTATGAATCAAGAAACAAAGTTAGATGAAGCTTTAGAAGCTATTAGAAATGGTGAATTTGTACTGGTTTTCGATGATGATGATAGGGAAGGGGAAGTTGATATGATTATCGCTTCTGAATTTGTAACCCCAAAATCAATCGCAACCATGAGAAATGATGCAGGCGGTTTGATCTGCAACTGTTTACACGCTGATTTTTGTGATGCAATTCACTTGCCTTTCATGGTGGATATCATGAAAGCGGCAACAGAAAAATATCCTGAATTAGCAAAACTTGCTCCAACCGATATTCCATATGATGAGAGATCCTCATTTTCAGTTTGGACAAATCACAGAAAATCATTCACTGGCGTAACAGACCACGACAGAGCAATGACCATTAGTGAAATGGCTATAATGATGAAAGAAGAAAGATTTGATGAGTTTGGTGCAACATTCAGATCACCAGGTCACGTATGTCTTTTAAGAGGAGCAGACGGTCTTGTTAAAAATAGACAAGGACACACAGAAATAGGTCTTGCATTATGTGAGATGGCTGGGGTGACTCCTGTCTGTGTAGTTTGTGAAATGATGGACGGCGAAACCGGACAGGCTACATCAGTTGCCGATGCTCGCAAATACGCAGAAGAAAATGATTTGGTCTTGCTTAAAGGTGAAGACATCATCAATAAATATTTAGAAGAATAGCTAATGTGTCTCGTTTGACTTTTTAGCTATATAATCTGCAATCATTTGGGTATTTTGCTTTATTTTATAGGAATTATAGATTCCGAAAGCAACATACTTACCATCTTTCATTTTTATTTCCAAACCGTCTTTTATTTCATTTGATTTTGATATTGCAGATATCTTTTCCCATTTTATTCTCAAGGTTTTAGTTTTCAATGCCTTTTCAATATGAATCCCATCATCCAATATTTTCACGACTTTCACGAGGCGACGGTTCTTATCTGAATTGATTTGTATATCTCCGTTTTCATCGAAAACATAGTCGGGAATCATGCAGGTCGCTTTCCAGCCTTGTTTCATCTTTTTTAAGACATGTGCCCTATCTTTTTTTGTAAGTTTAACGCCAGGTTCAGGGCTTAAATTGAGTGCCATTATATCACTTTTTCCTTAATTTCTTCAAATGTGTAGATTTTTCCGAATTCCACTTCACGGGTCATATTGATTATTTCATCAATGTTTAGGTTATTTTCAATCAGATCCATTGCATGGCTTGTGAACAGTTCATACCTGATTTCAACTTCGGGAATAAACCCTCTCATGTCAGCTGATTTTAGTTTAGGAATCTTCAATACTTTATCAACGCCTGTGTTGTTTTGAATATATGGTACGACTTGGTCGAATATATCGTCACTGTATACTTTGTTGAGCAGGATTGCTTCTACAGGGATGCCTAACTTTTCAAGCATGTTTGCATGTGAAACCAAATCGATTGCCGCAGATTCAATTCCGCCTTTGTTTACACCGGAAGCCAGAATCATCGGAATTGTGGATGACATTGCAATTTCCGCCGCTGAATATGGTACCTTTTCATTTAAAAGGCCTGTAAACACGCTCATCACACCCTCTATCAACACGATATCATAGTCTGATGAATTGAGTCTGGCT
>NZ_JBGUWC010000056.1:0-20613 GCF_045220775.1 Methanobrevibacter sp. | reverse complement strand
ATTGTTCTCTTCCAGAAATGGATTCTGCGTAATCTTTGAGTTTTTTAGCCATTGCAATTTCAGGAGCTCCTCCACCAGCAACAACTTCGTCATCTTCTACAGTAGCTGCTACTACACCGATTGCATCTTCAATTGCTCTTACAATTTCAGCTACAATGTGTTTGGTACTTCCTCTTACAAATAAGGTTACGGATTTAGCTCCGCTACATTCTTCAACAAAAATCATTTCTTCGCCGGAGATTTTTCTTTCTTCAACAGTACCTGCGTCACCTAAATCTTCAGCGGTTAAGTCATCCAAGTTGGTGATGACGGTTGCGCCAGTTGCTCTGGATAATTTTTCAATGTCAGATTTTTTAACTCTTCTTACAGCTAAAACTCCTGCTTTGGATAAGTAGTGTTGTGCTAAATCATCAATACCTTTTTGTGCGAACAATACGTTTGCGCCAGCATCAACGATTTTGTTGACCATGTCCTTAACCATTTTTTCTTCTTGTTCGATGAAAGCTTGCATTTGAGCAGGATCGGTAATAGTGATTTCAGCATCCATTTCAGTTTCTTTAACTTCTAATGGAGTGTTGATTAATGCGATTTTTGCACCTTTAATTTCTGATGGCATACCTGGGTGCACTCTTTCTTTGTCTACAATTACACCTTCAACTAAGCTGGATTCTTCAACAACAGCACCGTCTTTTTTCTCGATTTTGATGTTGTCAATATCAACACCATCTTCATCAGCAATAGCTTCTACAGCATCAACGATTAATTTTGCTAATGGTTCACGAGCTGCTTCGGTTCCTTTACCAGTCATAGCAGTCATAGCTACTTTGAGTAACATGTCGGAATCAACGTCATCGATTGCGATTTCATCTAAGATTTCTTGAGCTTTTTCAGCTGCTTTTCTGTATCCCATAGCTATGATAGTTGGGTGAATGTCAGAGTCAAGTAAAGATTCGGATTTTTTCAATAATTCACCAGCAATGATAACTGCAGTAGTAGTTCCGTCTCCAACTTCGTCTTCTTGGGTTTTTGCTACTTCCACGAGCATTTTTGCTGCTGGGTGTTCAATATCCATTTCTTTTAAGATTGTTACACCGTCGTTGGTTACGACAATGTCACCAAGTCCGTCCACTAACATTTTGTCCATTCCTTTTGGACCTAAGGTAGTTCTTACAGTTTCAGCTAATACTTTACCAGCTAAAATGTTGTTTCTTTGTGCATCTCTGCCGACAGACCTGTTGGTACCTTCCGGTAAAATAAAAATTGGTTGTCCTTGTGCCATTAATAATCACCTTTTTTTAATTTATAAATAACTAGATCAGTTTAATAATCAACATGAGAAAATGAGTTATAGTGTTGACTAAACCTTTCTACTTAATACATGAGTTTGAGGTTATATAAATACTTTATGGTATAAAGTAAATTGAAGTTAGAAAAAGATTATTTCTTTGTTTCAACGAATGAAATTTAAAAAAAAAGAGAATATTCTAGAAAGACTATTGATTAAAATGGTCCTCCTAAAATATCCAAATGAATGAACCGACATATTTTTTTAATTGAATGTAGCAATTTAAACCTTAGGTGATATGAAAAACTAAATTTAAATAGCAGTCCATCCACCATCAATGTTAATAAGTTGTCCGGTACAGAAACTGGAAGCATCAGATGCTAGATATATTGCAATTCCATCTAATTCACCTGGTTGTCCCCATCTGCCCATTGGACAGTATGCTTGAAGCAACATATCAAATTGTTCGTCACCTACAAGTTCCTCAGTTAATTCAGATACGAAGTATGCAGGTCCGATTGCATTTACAGTAATGTTGTATTGAGCCCATTCTGCAGCCAATGTTTTAGTGAGGTTGTACACTCCTCCTTTTGCAGCAGTATAACCAGTAATTCCTCCACCAACTAATGCAACTCTGGAGTGGATGGAACCCATGTTGATGATTTTACCGTATTTTTGTTCAGCCATATATTTTCCAGCGGCTTTACAACAGTAGTATACACCGGTTAAATCAATTGCAATATCTTTGTCCCATTCTGATACATCTTGTTCAAGAACAGGACCCATGAAACCTCTACCTGCACAGTTTACCAAAATATCAATTCTTCCAAATTCTTCAATTACATTATCCATAGCTGCTTGAACATTTGCAAAATCTGTTACATCAGCAACTTGGTAAGATGCTTCTACCCCATATGTTTCTTTGATTTCTTCAACATTTTCTTTTAATCTTTCTTCTCTTCTAGCTAAAAGAATAACTTTAGCACCTTGGTCTGCATATGCTTTAGCTAATTGAAATCATAAGCCAGAAGATCCACCTGTAATAACGGCTATTTTATCTTTTATGTCGAAATAATTTTTCATTTTTAACACCTCTATAGAATTACAACATACCACTCACAAAATGTAAAGTAGAACATTATAATTCATTGAAAAAAATATTTGTTAAACAAAATGTATAAAATTTTCTTTTTTTATGAAAAATATTTTATATGAACCTAAAAAAAATAAATATTATAGTAAAAATTTAATAAAATGTGAAAAGTTTTCAATTATGATAAAAATTTTAAATGATGTTAAAAAGATGATTCAAAAAAAGAAAAATCAATGAAAGAACACTATCAGAATTATTAAAATATGCTTTGATAATTCGAATAGTAAATGACATCACCGTAATAATTATATGACAATTGATAGATTATCACAAAGACCGCTTGAAAAAATAATAGAATTGGGCATAATAGATAGATGGAACAGGAAAAATTGTACAAAAATAAAAAAAAGTTAAGAGAGGTAGAATTATCTACCTTGTTTTTTCTCTAATCTGAAAGGAGGAATTGCTTCCTGAGTTTCATAAGCTTCTTGTTCTTCTTGAAGCTCATTGAAGAAATTAGTGATTTCTTCTAATCTTTTGATTTTATCGTTTCTTCTATTTAACTCATTTTGAAGATTTACATAGTCCTCACGAGAAACACTTTGCTCTTTTAGATGACGAATTTCGTTATCTTTTGCAGCAATTTCAGATTCGTATTGAGATTTGAGAGTAATAAACTCTTCTTTAGGAACTGATTTTTCTTTCAAATACTCAAGCTCACTATTGCGAGCGGAAATCTCATTTTCCAATCTGGTTTGAAGATTAACATATTCTTCTTTAGGGATAGATCTTTCTTTCAGATACTCAAGCTCACTATTGCGAGCGGAAATCTCATTTTCCAATCTGGTTTGAAGATTATCATATTCTTGTCTAGGGATAGTATTCTCTTTTAGAACATTAATCTGACTATCTAAAATTTGGATTTCAGAATTGAATCTGGATTGGAGATCATCATAATCTTCTTTAGGGATAGATCTTAGTTTTAGATTAGTAATCTCTTCATCCATTGCACTGATTTCAGACTCGAATTGAGTTTGAAGAGAAAGATATTCGTCTTTTGGAATAGTTTGCTGTTTTATGATATCTAATTCAGTATCTTTTTGTTTAATTTCACTTTCTTTTATACGAATCTCATTATTCATAAGTTCCAGCTGTTTTTCAAGTTCCATAATCTGAGACTGAGATTCTACATTATTTTCAAGTTTGATAACTTTAATCTTATAGTCATCTATAGTCCTTGAAAGTGAATTAATTGTAGCTTCTTTTTCAGCAATACTTCTGAAAGATTCGTTTAATCTTTCATTTACATCAGATAACTCTTTTTTCTTATATTCCCTTAACTGTTCAGCAAAATATTCTTTAATTTCATCAAGAGAATTGTTAACAAAATCTAATTCATATATCCTGTCCTCTTGATTTTTGATCAGAATATCTTTCTCATCTAATTGTTTTTTCAAAAGATTTATTTCATCTTCTGCCTTGAATTTAATAACAGAAACTTCTTTTTCCTTATCTACAATATCTTTTTCGAGTTCTTTAATCCTTTGCGGAGTGTTATCATTAGCCCTTTCCACTTCAAGCTCTGTTAAGTCATATTTTAATTTATTAAGCTCTAATAGGCAAGATCGAATTAAAGATTGTAGAGTATCTTTTTCAGCATCAATTCCTATTTCCATTCTATCCCTTAGTTTAAATTTTATCCCTATATCGGTTTCAAATTAATAATTTTTTATGAATTTGAAAATTCCAATATATTGTACAATATAATTCCTTGATATAAATTATAACATTCATACTATTTAAATTAAACCCTTATATTATTCTATAAATCAAATCAAAAAGAATTAGAAAACAGATAGAAAAATTAGAAAATATTAAAAAAAATAAAAAAAATAAATTGATAAAATTAGAGTATTTTATCATTAATTAATTCAGCATTCAATATTGATGCTCCCGCAGCACCACGAACAGTATTATGTCCAACAAGAACATATTTAAAACTATTATCAAACACTGTATCTTTTCTTAGCCTACCAACAGTAACAGCCATACCATTACCTGCATTTCTATCCATACGAGGTTGTGGCCTGTCATTTTCTTCTTTGACAATTACTGGATTTTCAGGGGCGGAATATAAATTTAGTTCTTGTGGCAATCCTTTGAAGTTTACCATACTATCTTTAACATCAGCAATATCAAAGTCATCTTCAAGTTCAATAAATACCGCTTCAGTATGACCATCAATAACTGGTACCCTATGACAAGATGCACTTAATTTGAAATCTGCATTGATTACATCACTACCATCGAAAGAACCCAACAAATAGAGTGATTCGCTTTCCATTTTCTCTTCTTCGCCGCCGATGTATGGGACAAGATTATCGACAATGGCCATTGATGGTACGCCATTATAACCTGCACCGGATACAGCTTGCATTGTTGAGACTCTTACAGCTTTTACATCGAAACTATCAACAATAGGTTTTAATGTTAAAGCCAATGCAATAGTTGAGCAGTTTGGATTGGTTACAATGAATCCATCCCAGTCATTTTCCTTTTGCTGTGCATCTATCATGTCTAAGCATTGCGGATTAACTTCAGGGATTACCAATGGAATATTTTTCTTCATCCTGTGTGCACTGGCATTACTTGCTACAACGTAATCTTTTGCAAATTCTTTTTCAACTTTCAAAGCAAAATCTGCCGGAAGGGAAGAAAACACAATATCTACATCGTTATCCATTGCATTAGGGTCGGTTTCAACAACTTCAATATCCCTAACGGATTCTGGCATCGCTTCATTCATATACCAAGTAGTAGCATCTTCATATCTTTTACCTGCAGAACGAGAAGACGCTGCTAATGCTGTAATCTCAAAATCAGGATGGTTTTCGAGCAATTGAATAAATCTTTGACCAACCATCCCGGTTGCACCGAGTACTCCTACATTTACCATATAACTCACCTACTCTAATCCTAAAACATCATTCATGCTGCTTACAATACCTTTTTCTGCTGTAGGCACATATCTTATAGCCCTTATAACACCAGCGATGAAAACTTCCCTGGTGTGCGCTTGATGTTTAACCTCAAGTCTTTCACCATCACCAACAAACATTACAGTGTGGTCTCCGACAATATCTCCACCACGGATGGCGTGAACTCCAATTTCTTCAGAAGTTCTTTTGCCAACCAAACCTTTTCTTCCGAATACTCCGACTTCTTCAGGATCACGTTCAAGTTCTTCAGCTATAATTTCAAATGCGGTTACAGCTGTTCCGGAAGGAGCATCTTTTTTCTGGTTGTGGTGGGCTTCTATAATTTCAATATCATAATCATATAAAAGTGGAGCTAATTTCTTTATAGTGTTGAAGAATACATTTACACCAATAGCCATGTTTGATGAAATTACTGCACCAACGTTGTTTTCTTTAACATTTTTGATGTTGGATTCCATTTGTTCTTCGCTGAATCCAGTAGTTCCAACAACAATATTAACACCGCATGCAGTAGCTACTTTAATAGTTTCTACAGCAGCGGGAGCGATGGTAAAATCAACTAACACATCAGCACCAGAAGATTTTAAAGCTTCTTCTAAATCTTCAGAACCGACAATTTCAACACCAAGCTCTTCGGTTCCAGCTTGAAGACCCGCATCCCTACCTGCAAGAGGAGTGTTTGGCATTTCAATAGCTGCAACTACTTCCATATCATCTTGTTCTGTGATTTTTCTAATAATACCAGAGCCCATTCTTCCTGCAGCTCCAGTTACTGCTACTTTAATCATAATATTACCAACTTAAATTAATTCAGAATCTTTTAATGCTTTTTTAAGGACTTCTAAGTTTTCTTCTTTCATATCATATAATGGAGGTCTTAAAGGTCCTGCAGGAAGCCCCATTAAATTCATTGCAGTTTTAACAGGAACAGGATTACTTTCAATGAAGAGAGCCCTTATCAATTCAACCATTTCATAGTGAAGTTCCAATGCTCTTGTGTAATCATCATTCAAAATGCTGTCAACCATTAAAACCATTCTTTTAGTATCAATATTTGCAGATGCACTAATTACACCGGTTCCACCAACAGCCATGATAGGTAAAGTTAAGGAATCTTCACCAGAAAGAATATTGAATTCATCTTCAAGCCCTTCGTGTTGGAGTGCCCTGTAAATGTCAGACACTTTATCTACACTTCCACTGGCTTCTTTAATTGCATCCACACCATCAATTTTGGCTAATTCAACAGCTGTTTCGACTTCGATGTTACTTCCAGTACGTGATGGGACATTGTATGCAATAAGTGGAATATCACAAGTTTCAGCAATTGTACGGTAGTGATTGACTAAAGAGTGTTGTTGTGGTTTGTTGTAATATGGGGTAATTAACAATGCGGCATCAGCACCGGCATCATAAGCGAATTCGGTGAGAGATAATGCTTCGGAAGTAGCATTACTTCCAGTTCCGGCAACTGCTTGAACCCTACCATCAATCTCATCTACTAAAACTTCAATGACTCTGTGATGCTCTTCATGAGACATTGTAGCGGATTCACCAGTAGTGCCCGCACCAACTAAACCGTTGACACCTTTGTCGATTAAATAATTAATATTTGATCTAAATCCTTCTTCATCAAGTTTTCCTTCTTTTGTGAATGGAGTAACCATTGCAACGTATGTTCCTTCAAAATTCATTTTAAAACCTCGCTAATAAGCTCGTGAGCTTTTTCACCATCTTCCCAGTCAACAAATAAAACAACTGCAGTTTGTGATGATGTAATTTCCAATATGTTAATGTTATTTTTTCTAAGTGGTTCTGTTATTTCAGATATGATTCCTGGAGTTTCAATAATATCTGGGCTAACAAATGTAATCATTGCAGTATCCCTTCCAAGAGATAATGAACTTAAAACATCAGTATCGACAACTAATTGATGTAATAGATGATATGCTTTGTTAGAATCTGTTTTATCAACGAAAACAGTTATAGAGTTTTGACCTGCGGATATACCAAAAATATTGATACCTTCATTAGCAAGTCCAGTAGTTAAACTAGCCATCAAACCAACTTTTTTAAGCATTGCTTCGCCAACAATAGCAATAAGTGAAATAGGATCTTTATAAAGGGTGACGCATTTTAACATTTCGCCCTCAAAAGGTCCCACAATACGGGTTCCCTTTGAATTTAAATCACCGTAAGCGAAATTAATAATCTTTGCACTGATTAATGGATCTTTATATTTCAATGCATGAGGATGTAGGACTTGTGCCCCGTGAGTTGCCAAATCTCTTAGTTCCTCAACGGAAATTGTTTCTAATAATTCGGCATCTTCTATTTTATTAGGGTCAGTTGACATTACACCATCTACATCAGTAACAATAACTACCTCATTAGCATCCAAACAATGTCCAACTAAAAATGCAGTAATATCACTTCCACCTCTTCCTAATGTAGTGATTTCACCACTAGGTCCTTTTCCTAAAAATCCGCAGATTACAGGAATGACTCCTTGATTAATAAGATGTTTGATTCCTTCAATTTTCTTGTGAGTTGTAGCTAAATCAATTTTTGCTTCTAAAGAATTTGAATCTGTTACGATTGGCCATAACTCATTATAAGGATCGATGAATTCAGACTTCACACCTAATGATTCAATAGTTGCTGAGAATAGTCTAGCACTAGTTAGTTCACCCATAGCCATAATTTCTGCCTTCTGCTTGTCTGTTAAACTTGTACCAATAGCATCATTAGATAATCCAATGAGCTCATCAGTAGTCTTGTTAACAGCAGAAACTACAACTACTACCTGACTGCCTTTCATATACTCATTTACTACGGACTGCGCCGCTTTTTTAATTCTAGAACCATCGCCAACCGAGGTTCCACCAAATTTTACTACTATCAAATCCATTAAGTTCACCTATTTCTTAAAAATTCACGAAATTTTGTTCAAATATCGGTTAAACAAAATATTCATATATATTTTTATCTAACCATATTAATAAACTTATAACTAAATATAGAATAAAAAAAGTTTGTAATTACAAAAAAAATATTATAAAAAAAGAGTAAGAAAAAATATGAAAAAAGCTTAGTCTCTGGTTTGTTCTAACCTTACAAGCCTTGTTACATATCCAGCAATTTTGTTTCTTAAGTGTTTAGTACTTACAGTAGAGTATTCTTGTACTAATTTTTTGTTTTCTTCAAAATCAGTAGTAAAAACACCTTTGTGAGTTTCAATAAGTTCTTTTGCTAAACGTTTAACAAATGAAGTTCTAATATTACCCATTAACATTCCTCCTTAAAATTTCTTTTTGCTCATTTTTATTTAAAATAGTCAGCATATCTAATATTTGATCAATAATATCAACATCAAGACCATTTTCTTCAGAAAATTTCTCAATTTTTTCATGAATAGCTTCTTCTCTAGACTTATCATAAATTGGCATTCCAATATATTCTTTACAAAGAGCTATATCTTTTGCAAGAGAGGTTCTCTGAGAAATCAAATCAAATAACTCATTATCAATTTCATCAATACGATCTCGTGATTTTTTTAGAAGTTCTTCTGCCTCTTTTTTATTTTTAAAAGATTTCATTTCATAACTTCCATCCAAAAAAATCACCAAAATTGATAGTAATGATAATAATATAATTTATTATTATACTAGTATTTAAACTATATGTTTACTATTAAAGCAAGCTATTAAATTTTAATAATGATTTCATCATTGACAATGATTTTGAAACTGAACCTTTAGCAACAGTACCATGTGGAGTTATAACTTCACAGGTTACAGCAGGAATCCCCTTTAAACTAACAACATCCTCTAGTGCACCAGGGTATTCAGTTCCTGCCTTTTTATAAATAATATATTTAACTTTACTTTTTTTAGCAATGTATTTTGCAAGTGTTGCACTTTTTGCAGTTGGTTTGTAGGTTCCCATTGCTACATCCTTGCCAGGTTTTCCTCCAGGTCTTGTGCAATGGAAATCACCATAGGCCTTGCATTTAAATTTAATGATTAGTTTAACTGTTTTATATGAAATAGTTCCTTTAACATTAGCTTTTTTATTTAAATGGACGCCAGCATAATCCCTTACGTTACTGGCTATCCCTTTTGGATTCATAAAGGGCATTATATAAACAGTGCCTTTTATTGGATGTGTCTCTAAATATTCAATTAATTTCATTGCAGCCACTTGAGATGAAATTTCATTTCCATGAACACCTGCAGTAATGAATACAGCCTTTCCCTTACCTCCTTTGAATTTAATTACCGGAGTGCCTAGTTTAGCTGCCTTAACAATTTTTTTAACCAATGCTGAATTAGGGATATTGGCTTTAATCATTTTATTTTTTGTAATATCTGCCCCGGATTTCCATTTATAAGTGGTAATCTTAAAATAATTTTTTACATGATACTTATTTTTACCGGAAATGCCATCTACAGAGTACGTAATTGTATAAGTTCCGGCATTTAGATTTAGACTTAAAGTAGCTATCCCATTTGAATTAGTAAACTTTTTGTAAGTCTTACCGTTTACTTTAAATGCAACCAATTCATTTTTCATTGGGTTTCCTTTTTTATCAACAACCTTTAAGTTAAATTTAGCTGTTTTTCCATATGTTGAACTAACATCTTTTGAAGAAACTCTTGAAAGGACATTAATCAAATTTGTATTTGATTTATTCCCACATGTGGTGGTGATCTTATACTTCCCGGGGTTTAAACCTATAGTTAAAAATCCAAAACCCTCATCATTTGTTGTTTTAGTGTAATTTACCCCATTAACATTCAATAATACGCTTGCATTACTGACAGGTTTATCATTGTCATCGAAAACACTGAACTCAAATTGAGAATCATTTTTATAATATTTAATTAAATCGTGAGTTTCTATTTTTGATGGTTGAGAAACATTATTCGCATAATTAGCATCATCTAATAGAGGCTGATTTGAATCACTTAATGTATAATTTTCATTTTCATGAGCACTAACGCATGAAATAGTTAATAATAAAAAAAATAAAAGAATGATGAAATTACATTTTTTCATAATATCATCATTATATTGCCGAATTAAATTTCAAGAAATATTTCATCATATTATATGATGTTTTAACTGTTTTAGTTGTCACAGTATTATGCGGGAGCATTACCTCACAGATTACAGCAGGAATGCCTAGCTTATTAACATTATCATTAATTCCTCCAGGATACTGCTGACCAGCATATTTATAGATTCTCTGATTTACCTTACACTTTTTAGCAATATATTTTGTAAGTGCCGCACTTTGAGTTGCTGGAGTCTTAGATCCCATTACAATATTTTTACCTGGAACTCCACCAGGTTTTGTAGTGTGGAAATCACCATACGCATCGCATTTATACTTTTTGACTAACTTAACAATTTTATTTGGGATTGTGCCGGATTTATCAGCTATACGATTGAAATCTTTATCTGTGTATCTGACTTTTTTAGAAATGGCTTTAACATTAACAAATGGCATGAAATAAACAGTACCTTTGATTGGATGTTTAGTTAAATAATTAATCATTTTCATAGCCGCAACTTGAGAAGATATCTCATTTCCATGAACACCAGCAGTCATGAAAACAACTTTACCACTTCCTCCTTTAATAGTTAAAAGAGGAATGCCTTTTTTAGTTGCCGCCACAATTTTTTTAACCCATGCATTATTAGGCATGTTTTTCTTGATTAATTTATTTTTAGTAACATCCCCTTTGATGCCCCATTTTAAAACAGTCAATGAAATCTTATTTTTTACAGTATACGTATTAGATCCAGTTACATTATCCGCTTTATACTTTATTACATAACTACCTGCAGAACAGTTACATGAAACCATAGCTATACCATTCGCATCGGTGTATTTGGTAACTGTTCCTTTTCCAACAATTGTAAAAGATACTTTCTGACCTTCAATAGCTTTTCCAGCTTTATCAAGGACCTTTACTTTGTAATATACCACAGTCCCATAAGTTGATGAAATATCTTTTGTGTTTGTAACTTTGGCAGGTTTAGCTTTACTAACAACAGATTTGTCATCAGTAGTTTGAGCATTATTACTAGAAACATTAGTTCCACTACCTGAATCGGATAAATTTGATTCAGAGCTACTGTCTCCAATAAGCCCCACATCAGAATTACCGCTCTCGATAATGGAATCGTTTGGCTCTTCAATTACTGATAAGCCATCACCATCAATAGCTAACGTATCATTAGCTACTGATACATTTTCTGATGCTGAAACAACTGATAAACTAAACATCAATATAATCAATGCCAACATCAAATATCTTTTTTTCATAATAACCTACATCCTTTATTATCCACTTTTGTTTCTATTACCTTACCTTGATATTTATTCCATGAGTATTTAATATCATCGATTGAATCTTGACTAGCAATTGCCACAAATGATGAACCCGTTCCAGATAACCCTGAAGCTATTGCCCCTACTTCAAGCGCATCAATTGCTATTGTCGAATCGAAACCCAATGTAGCCGAATAAAGTAAACCATTTAGATTTAAAGCTTTAAAATACTCTTTTTGACAAGCAAAATCAAAAGCCGTTTCAACTAACGGCGCCAATAATTTCATTCTTTCAGGATCTGAATCACCTGATTTTGAATAGTAATCGGGCATATACACTAAAATCGGATATTCATCCATCTTTTCTTTTATAATAAATTCCCTATTCCTATTATCTGTAACAACAACCCCACCAAAATAAGAGGCAGTTGCATCATCAAATGAACCGGTTATTGTAACGCCAGCATCCAGAGATGCATCAATAGCCATATTAATGACTTCCAAATCTTCAAGAGGCTTTAAATTAAATTCTTCAGATATCATTGAAGAAACTACTTTAACAACCGCATTGGATGAAGCACTGCTGCTGGATAATCCTGAAGCCATTGGCAAACTTGATTTTGTTTTTAAATCAACACCAAATTCATTTTTATCAATATCATAATGTTTAAAAACCTTTTCAGCACAAATTTCCATTAATGTGTTATCTGCTCCAACATCATTGGTGCATGCAATTCCCTCAGAAGTTGTTTTAGCCACACATTCAATATCCAATCCGATACCAAATGCAGAACCAAAACCTGTTGCGATTGCATTTATTATTGTTGCCGAACCGGGTGACCTGACTTTCATCTCCATTATTCCAACTCCTCATAAGGAATTGTTACTTTTGAAAAATCGATTGCACGATTTCTCGCATTAAGTGATAAAACTAACCTTAAATCATCATCGTTAATGATAGTATCAATAGCTTCTGCGATTGATGAAACTTTTTTTGGATTTACAAGCAATCCGACATCATCATTGATTATTTCAGTAATTCCACCAACATCACTTCCGATTACTGGTTTTCCACAAGCCAATGCTTCAATTAGAACCAAACCAAAACTTTCTGAAAATGACGGCAACACCAGAACATCACAACTTGGAATAATTTCTTCAACATCATCCCTGGAGCCGGTGAATATTACATCCCTGATATTTTCGTCTTCAACCTTTTTTCTTAGCTTTTTAAGTTGCGACCCATCGCCTACAATAACCAAGTAATAATCACTTTTGGCAATTCTTTTAGCCTCTAAAAGAGAATCTACATTTTTCCTTTTAATTAGATTTCCAACAAAAAGAACAATAGGCTTATCTTCAAGTTTATTCTCTTTTTTAAATGAGTCATTTGCCTTTGCAGAGAATTTATCAATGTCAACGGAATTCCAGGACAATTTGGTTTTATTGGAAATCCCCTCAACACCAGTTGCAATAATTTCATGCCTTAAAGCATTGCTTACAGCAAAAACACCATCTGCATCCTTTAACACTTTTCTGATTGTTGATCTCATTAATGGTTGTGTCTTATATAATTCAAACATGTCGGAACCATGTGCGGTAACATATGTCTTAATTCCATGTTCCTTTCCAACTTCAACTGCTGCCGCTCCTGCGGGGAATAAGTAATGTCCATGAATTATGTCAATATCCTCTTTTTCCAAAAGTTCCTCCAATGCCTTTTTGGCATTTTTCTTAAACATCAAACCCCTAACACCAGGAATATTAAGTCCCTTTGTTCCGATGACATGGATTCCATCAATATCCTTAATGTCCTTGTGAGGGTAAGTAATCACATAAACTTCATGGCCTTCACTAACCAACTTTTTTGATAAAGTGTGAACATGAACACCAACTCCACCGACATGAGGCGGGAATTGGCCAACCATAGCTATTTTCATAAAAATAAAACTCCATTTAATTGTAATATTATATAATGAAATTATCGTTTAAATAAGTTCCTTCCATGTCAACTAAGATAACATTTAAATCCAAATCAAAACGCTGCTTGCACCTATCGCGAATGGCCGAAGCGATACTGTTTGAAACTTCAACCGAAAGATTAATTTCGTTTAGGATATCCATCATGTCATCAGTAGTTTTGGAATCGAATAGTCTTTGAAGGTGCTGCCTATCAGCGCCGCATAACGCTGCATGAGTAACCATTATCTCACGCCTTCCATCGGCTACGGCATGTTTGGTGTCAAATATTCCTCCGGCAACCTTAATTAGCTTGCCCATATGTCCAAAGAATGTGAATTTGGTAATTCCTCTCTTTTCAGCTTCCTCAAACATGAAGCCTACAAAATTTCCTGTTTGAACAATCTGTTCCTTACTGACTCCCAAATCCTTTATTGCCAGCTTTTCACCAATGTTTCCTGGAACAAAAACTAAATCCTCAATATCTGAAGCAATAGCAACGTCAAGTTGTGTAACGATAGAATTTTTATAGGCATCACTGGACATGGATCTTGCAATGCCTGTAGTTCCAAGAACTGATATTCCATCGATTATGCCCAATTTAGGATTCATGGTTTTTTTAGCAATTTCCTTACCTTCAGGAATAGATATGGTTACTTTGGCTATTTTCCCTTCAGGTATCTTATCGGCTAAATTTTTGACAATCATACGGCGTGGCCCAGGATTTATGGCATAATCCCCAACAGGTATTTGAAGACCCGGTTTTGTAATTAAGCCAATGCCTTCCCCACCGGTAATAATGACATTGGATTCCTCATCTGTCCTATCAAACAGCTCAACAGTTGAAATGATTGCTAAATCCACAGTAACATCCGGATCATTATATGGATTTTTATGAGCTACCGCATATGCTTTAGAAGAAGATTCCTTTTTACATTCGTCTATAATAATATCCAATACCTTTTTAGGGGTTTCAACTTTAACGCAAGCAATATCCGGGCTATCCAATATTGCATCTAGAGCAGCAAGTGAACAGGCAGTCGCTATTGTGCCTGTTGTAACACCAGTATAATTACCATTAGTCATTTTTAATTAAAAAGAATAAAAAAGAGAGAATCTATAATAAAGATTCTAGTTTTTCAATAAGTTCAAAGTCACTAGGTGCACCAACAAAAACAACTTCCCCATCAATTACAATAGTAGGAACTGCCATGATTTGATAGTCAATTGCTTTTTGTCTGATTTCCATACTTTCATCGATTTTCATTATTTCTACATCAATTGCATCGCCTAATTTATCTTTAGCTTTTTGAGCAGCGTCAATTGCTGCCGGACAGTGTGGGCATGAATTGGTTGAAAATACTTCTACTTTAATTGCCATAGTAAATTCTCCTATTATATTGATTTGTAACTATTTTATTAATTAGTAATATATAATTGTTACTTTAAATAGGTTTCAAATGCTCTCTGGAAATGTTTATTATATATTAAAATTATAGAAATAAATTGATTAAAATGGAAAACTTAGATGATGATATCAAAACAATAATCAATAGCGCATACCCTTACATCAAGGAATTTAATCCTGCCCAAAAAGCAGTGATTGAATCCGGATATCTAGAAGACAAATCAAATTATATCATTTGCATCCCAACCGCAAGTGGAAAGACAGTGTTAGGAGTATTGCCTGCTTTAAAAACTATTTTAAATGGTGGAAAAGCAGTTTATGCAGCGCCACTGCTTTCAATCCAAAATGAAAAAGTAAAAGAGTTTAAAGCATTTGAAGAGCATGGAATAAATGTAGGCAAACATCCCTCCAGCGCAGACTTATCAGTTATGGTTTTTGAGTCATTTGACGTGCTTACACGGTTTTCCTGGAATGTGCTTAGGGATGTTGATACATTAATCATTGATGAATTTCATATGCTTGGCGAATACTCAAGAGGTCCGACCCTTGAAGCTGCGATAACAAGAGCCAAAATCATCAATCCAAGTATGAGAATAATTGCACTTTCTGCAACTTTAAAAAATATGGAAGAAATCGAAGGATGGCTTGAAGGGACATGTGTTGAACATGATTACCGACCGGTTCCGCTGCACAAAGAGGTGCTGGATGCAGAGATGTTTAACACCAAAAACAAAAATGATGTGATTGTAAAAGTAATCGAAAAGGCCATCAAAGACAAATCACAGGCACTGGCATTTGTTTCAACAAGACGATTTACGGAAAGCTTGGCCACATATGTTGCCAAAAAAATTAACAAAAAAATCAATGTTGAACAGAGAAAGAGATTCAAGGAAGTCTCCGAGAAATTATTAGAAGTCCCGAAAAACAAAGGGACACTTCCAACAACCACCTGTTTGAAATTAGCCGAAGCAGCTGAAATGGGCGTAGCATTCCACCATGCGGGTCTATTTAATGAACAAAAAGAAATAATTGAAGATGAATTTAGAAAAGGAAATATCTTACTGATTACTGCAACTCCAAGTTTAATGTATGGAGTTAACTTGCCATCAAAAACAGTTATAATCAGAGACAATACCCGCTGGACAAGCAATGGCCCACAACCAATACCTGTTTTTGATTACGAACAGATGTCTGGAAGGGCCGGAAGGCCACTATACGACGATGTGGGATACTCATATCTTATTGCAAAAACAATGGATGATGCTCAAAACCTGCAGGAATACTATGTCGATGGGGAAATCGAATTAACCAATTCAAAATTAATCGATAACAAGGATGCGGTTTACAAGCAGATTATTGCACAGATTGCTTCTTCACTTTCTAAAAATTTAGAGGAACTAACAGACTTTTTTGGGAAAACATTCTACGGATATCAGATGAGCAATAATCCTTCAATGTCCTTATTTGCCGAGGAAAGCCTAAAATACGAATTGGAAATTGCACTAAACTTCCTGCTTCAAAATGGAATCATAAGGGCAACTCCGGAAGGACTTAAAACAACAGAATTCGGTTATTTAATAGCCAAATCTAATTATGCCGTTGAAACTGCCGTTAAAATTAAGGAGTATGTCTCAGGAATGAGTGAATTAAACGCTGAAGAGTTTATCTATGCATTATCTCAAACTCCAGATTTGCCTTTAATCTCATTTAAAGGAAGAAAATCAAAAGATCCAGTGCATGAAAAATTATCAGAATGCGGATTGTTTGCAGTTGATATCGGAATTGAGGAAGCAACTACCGTTTCATTAATCGAATGGATAAATGAAAGAAACGAATATGAAATTGAAAATAAATATAATGTATATTCCGCTTCAACAAGAAGGTCCGCTTATGAAGCATCACGCCTTGTGAAATTTGCAAAGAACACCTCTGAAGTTTTAGGCAACTATTCAAACTTAAAAGAATTCGATTTCTTATCTGCCAGATTGTACTACGGTGTTAAACCTGACATCATCCCATTGGTCGTTGGTGTTAAAAGGTTAGGTAGAAAAAGAGCTAGGGCTTTGGTAAACATATTTGGAAATGACCTAAGTGGAATTTCCGAAAAAGAACTGCAAAGAGTTGAAGGAATAGGACCTAAACTTGCAGAAAAAATAAGTTTATTTGTAAATAATTAAAAAAGGTGGGATTTTTAACCTCCACCTTCAGCAACATGAGAACTTAATTCCATGTCCTCAAATTTCATTGCTTTTTCTTTTAATTCGTCAACATCGACTTCTTCATCATCTTCCCTATCGTAATAAGCAGATTTCTTAATGTCCTTTTCATCAAGCAATTCCACTAATTTTGCACGATACCATAAGTTGGTTTTATCAATCTTTACCCAATCAATGCCATCCTGTGTCTTCTCATCAACAACTTTGCCCATTGTTCCGGTATCAACATATCTGACATGTGAGCCAAGAGGAATTTCGATGTCTCTTGCATCTAAAACCATTTTAAAACCTATGTTTAGTCATCTTCGTCTTCGATTTCAACTTCAACAGCTTCAGCTTTTTCAGCTTCTTTATCAGCTTCTTTTGGAATCTCTTTGTTTAAGATAACATAAGCTCCAATAGTAGCAACGTCATCAAAGCTAATTTCAAGCTCATCTTTAGAGAAAATGTTTTTTTGCAAGGTTAAGGTAATGTTTTCAATTTTACCGGTTTCGGTATTGAAATCAACATTGTCAACTTTACCTACTACATTTGCGTTTTTATCTAAAACAGTACAACCTAAAAATTCTTTAATTTTCATTGTATCACCTATTATATTATAATATAAATCATTAACTATTTAAATAAAACCATTATATAAAATTAACTATTAATTAATGAGGTTGAAAATGATAAAAAAAGCATGCAGGACAATCATTGAAGATATTTTGGAGGGCAAAATATCCACTCGTCGTGACCTTGAAGTTGAAAAAAGGCAACTCTGTCGTGACTTGAAATTATCAAAATTCATGAGCAATGCAGATATTCTGGAATATGCAAAACCCGAAGAAAAAGAAATTGTCTCAAGCATTTTAAAGAAAAAGCCTACAAGGACAATGTCCGGTGTTGCGATAGTTGCTGTAATGTGCCATCCTCATAAATGTCCTCATGGAAGGTGCTTTTACTGTCCTGAAAGTGACATAGCCCCACCAAGTTACACTGGTGAGGAACCTGCAGCGCTTAGAGGAAGGATGTATGAATTCCATCCATATATCCAATGCTTCAACCGATTAAAGCAACTGAAAAAGATTGGGCACCCTATTGACAAGGTAGAACTGATTATAATGGGAGGAACATTCCCTTCACGCGATTTATGCTATCAGGAATGGTTTGTTTCACAATGCCTGAAGGCAATGACTGATTTCGGATTGATAATGGAAAACAAACCTACTAATTATGAATATAACCTTGATTATGATGAGATAAGATCCTTTGAAAAGGGCGTTTTGAAAACATACCCTCCTAATGATTACGTTTTAATTGAGGATGTTCAAAGTGCAAATGAAAGTTCAAAAGTCAGATGTGTTGGAATGACCTTTGAAACCAGACCGGATTACTGTAAAAAAGACCACATCAATAGAATGCTTGATTTTGGCGTGACAAGAGTTGAGCTTGGCGTTCAGACATTGTCTGATGAACTATATGAAAAAATCAAAAGAGGCCACACCTTAGCGGATGTAATTGAAGCAAACCAGCTGTTAAGGGATTCCGCCATTAAGGTAGCAATGCACATGATGCCCGGCTTGTTTTCAGATGAAAAGCAAGACCTGAAAATGTTCAAGCAATTGTTTAGCGATGCCAACTATAAACCTGATATGCTTAAGATATATCCCTGCCTTGTGACAAAAGGAAGCGAACTGTATGACCTGTGGGAAGAAGGAAAATACGCACCATATACCGACGAAGAGGCAGTAGAGCTAATCGTCAAAATCAAAAAGATTCTTCCGAAATGGGTCAGGACAATGAGAATTCAAAGGGATATACCATCAACTCTTATTGAAGCGGGCGTGAAAAAATCCAACCTTGGAGAACTTGTTTACAACAGGCTTGATGAGGAGCATATAAACTGTAAATGCATACGCTGCCGTGAAATCGGACACAAGAAGACATCCCGAGAGTATGGATTGGATGATTTCGACTTATTCAAAGAATCATACAAAGCATGCGACGGTCTGGAAAATTTCTTATCAATTGAAGACATTAACGAAGAAAGCATTGCCGGATTCTTGAGATTGCGTTTCCCATCAAAAAATCATTTTAGAGATGAGATTACAGATAAAACAGCACTTGTACGTGAATTGCATGTTTATGGAAACCTGATAAAAATAGGAGATAAAAATCCAAAGATAGGTCAACATACAGGATTTGGAGAAAGACTTCTGAAAGAAGCCGAAAACATGGCTATTGACAAAGGTTATGAGAAAGTGGCCATAATAAGCGGAATTGGTACTAGAAACTATTACCGCAAATTCGGTTATGAAAAGGTTGGACCTTACATGATTAAAAATATTTAAATACTTGTTCGTATATATACTAACTAAATAGAGAGTGGTAAATATGTATAATATAAAAAATTCAAAAGAGTTAGCAAAACTCATTAACTACACAAACTTAAACAACATGGCTACTGAAAGTGAAATGAAAGAATTTCTCGAAAAAGCAAAAGAATTGAACTTTAATTCTGTAGTTATCTCACCAACCTATGTAACACTTGCAAAGGAAATGCTGGAAGACACCGACATTAAAGTGGGAAGTGTAATCGGATTTCCATTAGGTTTTGAAGATGCCGAAAGCAAAGTAGCTGAAGCAAAAGTGCTGCTCGATAAAGGTGTAGACGAATTTGAAGTAGTCATCAATTTAAGCTATCTAAAAGATGAAAAATATGGATTGCTTGAAAATGAAATTAAACAAATAAAAGAAGCAATTGGAGATAAAATTTTAAAGGTAATTATAGAAACTAAAGCTTTAGAAGATTATCAAAAAGCTAATGCGGCTAAAGTGGCTGAAAATGCTGGAGCAGATTATGTAAAAACTGCAACAGGATTCGTGTCTCCAAATCACATTTTCGAGAACGTAAACGACATTACTATTATACAAAAACATGCTCCAAAAATTAAAATTGAAATATCCGGTGGAATTGACAACTACAAATTTGCCAACCAAATCTTAACTGCAGGTTCAAATATAATCGGAAGCGATCAAGGTTATGAAATTGTCAAAGCATACAAGGAGTTAAGAGAAAACACTCAAGTAACACCAAAACCAATTACCTTAACCAAAAAAGATTAAAAAAAAAACTCATCACCATTTTTTAATCTATTTTAACATTAGTCTATTTTTGTAAAATATCTAAAAAAATTAAAAAGGATAATCTATTTAAAAAAAATCTAAAAAAAAACAGAAATGAATGCCATGGGCCGGACTTGAACCAGCGACATCTAGATCTTCAGTCTAGCGTTCTCCCATCTGAACTACCATGGCATATGGACCGA
>NZ_JBGUWC010000055.1:0-5873 GCF_045220775.1 Methanobrevibacter sp. | reverse complement strand
ATTTAGGCTACACAGAACCCCAAGGAACTCTTGAGGAAGTGGCCATATCAGGCGCAAAATATGCTTGTCATAAATTGGAAAAACCTGTGATTGTTGAAGATGCTGGTTTATTCATTAAAGCTTTAAATGGATTTCCGGGAACATATTCACATTATGTTCAAGATACTATTGGAAATCAAGGCATTTTAAAGTTATTAACCGATACTGACGACCGTTATGCCGAATTCAGGTCAGTTATTGGGTACTGCGCCCCCAATTCTGAGCCCAAGATCTTTTTAGGCAAGGTCGTAGGTGAAATCGCAGTTGAAGAGAGAGGAAATTTAGGATTTGCTTTTGATCCGTTGTTCTATGTGCCTAGTTTGGGCAAGACATTTGGAGAACTTACAACTGATGAAAAAAACCAATTTTCACATAGAAAAAACTCATTAGAAAAATTTATCAAATGGTATTCCAGTCAGGAATAGCGTTATTTTCTAATTATACTTATTGGGCTTATTTAAGATTTAAAAAATTTAAAGAGGTTTATATTATGGCAAGACCAGAATGGGTAACTTATAGTGACGAAGAAATTGAAGAAATGATTTTAAAATTTAACAGAGAAGGTAAAAGTACTTCCGAAATTGGTATTATCTTAAGAGACCAATACGGAATTCCATCCGTAAAAGATGTAACCGGTGAAAGAATCACCCAAATTTTAGCAAGAAACGGTCAAGCTGGTACCTACCCAGAAGACTTATTAAACTTAATCAGAAGAGCTGTTAACATCAGAGACCACTTGGAAGAAAATCCTAAAGATTTACACTCCAGAAGAGGTTTAACCATTATTGAATCCAGAATCAGAAGATTAGCATCTTACTATGTAAGTGAAGGTAAATTACCAGAAGGTTGGAGATATAATCCAAAAGAAGCAGCACTCCTTGTTAAATAGAGCTAAAGAAGCTAGTGATATGCTTAAGGAGCATATCGAAAAGGATAGTGTTATAAGAATAATTTCTCATAACGATGCTGATGGAATTTCATCAGCTGCAGTCATAGCGAATGCTTTGGCTGAAGAAGGTGCTCAATTCCACACTACCATCTTTCCTCGCCTTAAAGAGGAAAATGTTAATCAGCTAAGGCATGAAAAATATGATTTATTCATATTTTCAGACATGGGCAGTCCATTCATTAAAGAGTTCAATACCTATAAGCATGATGTGATTGTTGCAGATCACCACCAGGTGGATGATACAGAGTCAGAAAGCAATGTTGTCCACATCAATCCTCATCTGTTTGGCATTGATGGAAGTAAAGATTTATCCGGTGCAGGTTCAAGCTATTTAGCAGTTCGCGAGCTTGACAAAAAGCATTTGGCCCACTTCGCTTTAATCGGTGCATTTGGAGACATGCAAGGTCAGGATGGATTTGTCGGTGTTAATAAGCTGATTCGTGACGATGCTATTGAAAGCGGAACTTTGGAAATTCATGAGGGTTTGAAGATTGTTTCAAAAACATCAGAACCAATTTTTAAATCTCTCGCTTACACTTTCTCACCACCTCTTCCAAAGATAAGTGGAGACTTGGAGGGTGCACGAGAATTTTTAGAACGCATGAATTTGTCTTATGGAATTAAGTTCACAGACATGGAAGATGAAGAAAAGGACTTGTTAAAGGACGCTCTCATTTCCATTAATCCGGATATTTTTGGAGACTGTTATACAGTCCCTAAAGAAGCACCGTTATTGCGTGATTTGGAGGAATATGCCTATATTCTTGATGCCTGCGGTAAAAATAAAAAGCCGGGTCTTGGTTTAAGCATTGCACTCGGAGAACGTGATCAAGCTATTGATGCGGCCTTGAAATTGCAACGCCAATATCGTGACCAAATCGTTAAAGGTTTGGAATGGGTCAAAAAGGAAGGTGCAGTGCAGCTTAACAGCATCCAATATCTATACTCTGAAGACAAAGTATTGAAATCCGTCATGGGTACTATTGCAAGTATCGGATTGTCTGTAGAGTTGTTGGATGATTCAAAACCTGTAATCGGGCTTTCAAGACTCCACAAGGATATCAAAATCTCCGGCAGAACCACTCGTGAAATGGTTGCGAAAGGTGTTAATCTGGGAAAAGCATTACAGGATTCATCAAATAACTTTGGAGGAACCGGCGGAGGTCATGACATCGCCGCAGGTGCTATGATTCCTTATGAAAGTAAGGATAATTTCCTGCATTTGCTTGATGAAATGGTTGAATATCAATTATCAAATGATTAATATGTTTTTAACAAAAGAAGAAGAACAAATGTGTGATGGGGAGTTTGGAGAAACCATCAGAAAAAGCATGGATATCTTGGTTGCTTTAGGAGATATCTATGGGGCTTCTAAATTGGTTGACATAACTTCCGCACAGGTATCTGGCGTTTCATACAAAACTATTGGTGATGCCGGTTTAGAGTATCTTGAAGATTTGGCAAAAGACGGGTCAGGCAAAGCTACAATCAATGCTTCCTTAAATCCGCCTGGAACCGATTTGGACAATTGGAAGGAATTGGGCTTTCCTGAAGACTTTGCAATCAAGCAAAACCAGATTGTAGATGCTTATGCAGATCTTGGCATTTCTAAAACATGTACCTGTACCCCTTACTTGGTAGGCAATGTTCCAAGGTTCAGGGACCACGTATCCTGGTCTGAATCTTCTGCTGTTGCATATGTCAATTCTGTCATTGGTGCCAGAACTAATCGTGAAGGTGGACCGGCAGCACTGGCTGCGGCCATTGTCGGCAAGACTCCTTTATACGGTTTCCATTTGGAACGCAACAGAAGGGCCAACTTGGTTGTTAATGTTAATTGTGAATTGTCTGGCGCTGATTTTGGTGCATTAGGATATATTATCGGCAAGGTTGTTGGGGGAGGAGTCCCTTATTTTGTATTGAAAAACACTCCTAACAATAACGATTTGAAAACATTGGGTGCGGCTCTTGCTTCTTCAGGTTCTGTTGCACTTTATCATATGGAAAACGTGACTCCCGAGTTCGATAAAGCCGAAAAGGAAGAAGTTGAAGACATAATGTTCATTTCTGAAAAAGAGATTAATAAAACCCGTGAAAAATTATCCACCACCGATAAACAGCCGGATTTAATTTGTCTAGGATGTCCTCATGCATCCCTGGAAGAAATCAAGCAAGTGGCCAACATCGTTCAAGGAAAGACAATCAAAAACAAATTATGGATTTGCACATCAGTCAGCGTAAAGGCGACTGCGGATAGGATGGGTTACACTGAAACCATTGAAAAGGCAGGCGGTAATGTCGTATGCGACACCTGTATGGTTGTGGCTCCTATTGAAGAGATGGGCTTTGAAGTGATTGGTGTAAATTCAGCAAAAGCAGCAAACTATGTTCCATCAATGTGTGGACTTGATGTTGTTTATAATGATGTGGAAAATCTTATTCAATTCGAATGAGATTTCTTCAATTCTTTTTTTAAATAACTTATTTTTTCTCATTAAACTTTAAATTAAATAACTTCTATAAATTATAGTAAGAAATTGTGAGGAAGACTTTATGAAATATTTAGTTGTTGGTGCCGGAAATGCCAGTAGGCCTGTTGCAAGGCTACTGAATCATTTGGGGCATGATGTTACTGTAACTGATTTGAAAGATATTTCCGAATTTAAAATAGAATTTCAAAGAAGCATGATTGAAATAGAAAAGGAAGGTGTCAAATTAGACATGCCCAATAAGGATCCTTCTGTTGAGGGATTTGATGCTGTGTATATGCCGCCAACATTGCCGGAATCCGCTCCAATAGCTCAAAAGATTGCAAAGTCTGACCTGAAAGTTTTAACCAACGAAGAATTTTCTCAAATGGTAAATGATTTGATTCCGGTTGACATCATTGGAATTACCGGAACCATGGGCAAAACCACAACTACTTTCATTACAACCAGCTTGTTTAAACAGGCGGGCTATAAGGTCTGGTCCTGTTCGTCCCTTGTAAATAATTTAGTTTCAGAAGCCATTATTGATGGAATTGTTAAAGGCAAGGCTGATGAATGTGATATAGCTATTTTTGAACTTCCTCATGGTACAATTGGTCTTTTAAACAGATTAAATGTTAAAATCGGTCTTTTGACAAATATTGCAGAAGACCACTTGTCCGAATTTGGGGGGTCTCTGGAACTTTACCAGCAACGCAAATTGGTTCTTCAGGCCATGAGCGAAACGTTCATAGCGAATAATTCATGCAGGGATATTATTGAAGCAGTTCGTGATGATGCCATTTATTATGCATTGGATGAGGATGTTGACTTTAAGGGAACTGTAGGAGACAAGTCATTGACAATTAAATATGAAAATGATGAGTTCACAACTCCATTTTATATGATGAGCTATTTCTTTGAAAACTCTGTTGCGGCTTCAGCTGTAGCCTTGACATATGGGGTTAAAAAGGAAGCCATTATTGATGCATTAACAGAATTTAAAGGCTTGCCTGCACACATGGAGGATGTGGGCGACTATAACGGCAGGAAAGTAATTCTCGATTCTGCATTCTTATATGATGGAATGAAAATTACTCTTGATTACTTTAAAGATGATAGCGTTGTATTGTTTTTAGATCATTTCGATACATTATCCGTAAGGGATAAGGCAGAAGTCGGTGAGCTTGTAAGCAATTATGATATTAAAGTTGTAATTGCAAGCGGATTTAATGAGGTTAACCAAACGGTTGAAATGGAGGCCGCTCAAGAGATTTTAGATGCAATCACTAATCCAAATATTGAAAAGGTGGCTGTGGAGACAATTGAAAAGGCAGCAGAGCTAACCTTCAAATATTCTGTGCCGGGAGACATCATTTTGCACATGGGCCCTCTTATAGCATATGACAGGTTGACTACCGTTGATAAAATTATGAAAGGACTGGAAATAGGAAGTAAAAAGTATGAATAAAAATAAAACCTTCGGTGTTATTGGTGTTTGCGGAGCAAATGGTAATTTAATTGCTAGGATCCTTAAACAAAGAGGATATAATGTTATTGGTACTGATTTGGCATTTAAAAAAGATTGTAGATTTGCAAAAGCTTTAGAAGGCTATGATATCGATGTGTTTTATGGAAAAACTCCTGAAGCTTTCTTTAAAAAGGCGGATTATATCATTCCTCCTGCAAGTTTATCAAAAGATTCAGACTTATTGAAAAATATTGACAAGCCGATTTTGGAATTGAATGACATCATTGAAATGATTCAGCCTGAAAAGCCGGTATTTGGAATAACAGGTACAAATGGAAAAACAACCACAACAACATTGCTTAAGAAAATAGCTTATGATAATGGAATAAAGCCATGTGAACACGATTTGGAAGGAATGCAGGGAAATGCAGAGTTCATTCCAATCTTGCAATCAAGGCTTGATGGTGATGTTGCAATTTTGGAGGTTGGAACATTTGGCGTTCCGGGCACTATCGGAAGAATCGTAAAGAATACTTCAATGTCCAACGGTTTGATTACAAACATCACTCCCGATCATTTGAATGACCTTGGAAGCTTTATGGATTATGCTAAGGTTAAAGGAGAATTCATTTCCGAATTAGGCCTTGGTCAGCTAATCGTAAATGGTAACGACCCGACAATAATGGGTCTTTTAAGAGAGCTAGACTTTAAAGGGGAAGTCATTACCTTTGGAGTTGATGAGCTTCCTGATTCTGTTGCCATGAAGGAATGCGTTTGCGGCAATGAAATCGCAGTTAAAGAAATTATCTCAGGATGCGGATACTACTTCTGTAAATGCGGCATAACAACTCCTCAAGTGGATTATGTTGCAACAAACATTGATTTGCCTAACAGAACTTTTGATTTGCACACTCCAACTGAAAAATTAACAGTTAAAATGGGCATT
>NZ_JBGUWC010000054.1:0-4390 GCF_045220775.1 Methanobrevibacter sp. | reverse complement strand
TTGTCTTTCTTGTGATAGGTTTCTGTGAATTACTCCTACACCACCTTGTTGTGCCATTGCCACTGCAAGATCTGCTTCGGTTACAGTATCCATAGCGGCACTTAAAACAGGAATATTCAATTGGATTCCTTTGCCTAATTCAATTTTAGTATCGATGTCTTTAGGCTCTACATAACTGGCATTAGGAGTTAAAAGAAAATCATCAAATGTGAAAGACATTCTTGCTTCTTGAACTTTTTTTGAAAATGACATAAATTACACCTAATTAGAATGAATCGCATAACTCTTTAAGCTCAGCTACAGCAGTATGGTGTATCTGACCTGTATTTCTGTCACCACCAATGCATGCGGCTCCTCTAATACCCACTACATCACATCCAATGTCATGCAATGGTTTTAACTGCTCTTTTTTGACAGAACCTGCAAGTGCGGTTAACAAACCATAGCTGTGAGCTTCATCAACAAATGATTTTAATTGTTCTATATCTAAATGATCGAATAATGTAAGACCGTCTTTAACTGCAGTGTCAAGCATTGCCAAATCGCATCCTGCATCTTTAGCAACCTTTGGTATTTCCATAGGATCGACTGCACCTACACGGTGAGCGTCTGCATAGCCTGCAGCTACAATAATTGTATCTTCACTAACATCCTTTACAGCTTTTACAACATTTTCCATGACTTCAACTGCTTCGTCATGGTTTTTTGTTCCGTATAATCCAACTTTAATATAATCCGCTCCAGAAACGTGAGCACCCATTGCTGCAAGAGCGACAGTACCTGGTTTGTAAGGCACATCACCTAAAGTAGCGCTGACTAGCTTGTCTTCAGGAGTCAACTCTCTAATTTCCTTGATAACCCAAGGGAAATTAGCTCCTAAGGAACCTTCCTTAGGATTTTTCACATCAACAATATCCGCTCCACCTTTAATAGATTCGAGAGCTTCTTCACGATTTATAGGACTTATCAATAGAAGCATAAATTTCCTCCAATAAAATATTATTTTATAATATAGTAATATTACTTCTTTATTATTTATAATATTATTGTTTTTAAAAAAAATAATTTAATATGGTGAATCTTTTTTTGAAATATTATCCTTAATTGCACCATGTGCCTTAGGATAAAATCCGACATCGGTTGACAATTTTCTCATGTTTTCAATAATTTCATTTGTTGGGATGGCCAATGGGCAATTAAGTGTGCATAATCCGCATAATGTACACATGTAAAGGCCAGAATTGTAGCATGTCTCCTCATCCTTAATGAATTTTGACATTGCAACACCACGACCGCCCAAATAGTTATTGAATCCGAATTCGTTTCCTACTGCATTATATACCGGACAGTGTACTACACAGTTTCCGCAGCCAATACAATAGAGGCATTCTGGAGGCGCATTGCTTCTCCCATTATCCAATAAGATCACAACAACCCTTTCGGCACCGTACATATTTTTCAAGAGCTTTTTTTCAATGTCTGCTGTTTTTGACGGTCCTGAAATTACATTCATATATGAAGTAACATAGCTGCCGGTTGCAAATATTGTCTCCAGCTTTACAACGGAGATTGCGTCTTCCAATGTAGGCACTATTTTCTCAATTCCGGCTACAATTATATGCAAGTCTTTCAGTGAAACTAGTGAAATATTGCCCTCATTGTGCACCATTACAAGGGACCCTTCTTCAGATGCTATTGCATTGGCTCCACTTATACCTACATTGGCATCTTTTATGCGATTTAGCACATCGCTTCTGACGAGCTCCATGATTTCTCTGGGTTCAGGATTAACATTGGCGTCCAATGATTCATTAACAATGTCTGTAATATCTGATATGTTCAAATGAGAAGCAGGGCCTGTTGGATGAACTGGCTTGTTGTCTGTTTTTTTAAGCTGCAGAATTCTATCCCCGAGGTCTGTTTCGACAACCTCAATATCTTTAGAAGCCAAATGTTTTTTAAGGTTAATTTCGCCTAAAGTATTTGATTTAGCTTTGGCAACAGTTGTTACATTGAATTCCAAAAGCAATTCATCAATTATTCTTAAAGCATCTTTTGATGTTTTGGCAAATTTGAATTCGATGTCATTGCGTTCAAATGACTCGAAAGCCTGGTTTAACAATATTCTGTTATTATCTATAGAATATTTCTTGATTTCACGAACTCTATCCATTAACCTTTCAGTAGATGGGGATTCCTTTAGTGAATTTGATCTTCTTTTAACTGTATTGAATGATTTTCTCATAGTTTCAAGTTCACTAGCTTTCATCTAAACCACCATACTTTACTAAAAATTCAGATAAGTCCAAAACTTCAATATCGTCATTTTTTAAATTAAGCTTGCAAAAAGGACAAGCAGTTACCAATGTATCGCAGCCTGTTTCCTTAGCTTGAGCAATTCTTGCCTTTCCAATTTCACCGGCAATTTCTGGATAAGCGGACTTCACTCCACCACCTGCACCGCAGCATAGGCTATCTTCACGGACATTGTCCATTTCAACAAGGTTGGCAACCTTATTAATCACTTTTCTTGGCTCTTCATAAACTTGAGAATGCCTTCCCAAATGGCATGAATCATGATAAGTCACATCCAAATCATTTTTGGATAAGTTTAGCCTGCCTTCTTTAACTAATTGGTTTAACAGCTGAGAAATATGAATTACATCGATTCCATCGTAATCCTCGTTTAGAGTTTTATAGCATCCTGCACAAGAGGTAATGACAGTTTCTCCTTTAAAGATTTCTGTATTTTTCCTAATCTGTTCGGCCGCCTCTTCATTAAAACCAGTCCTAAGCAAAACAGATCCGCAACATTTTTCATCATCCAAAATGTGATAGTCAACATGGGCAGATTTCAATAGCTTTTCTGTTGACTCTTGGATTCCATTTTCCTTTTCACGTGCAGTGCATCCTCTAAAATAAAGCATATCTATTCCTCATCATCAAGAGATATTTCATTACTTAAAGCAAATTCCTTTACGATTTTATTTACATCATCCTGCAATTTGTCAATCCTGCTGTATAATTTGAAAATTGTATAAACCAAAACAGCAAAAACGATGATGATAATAAAGTCCAAACCACGGGTTATACCAAACAAATTAGCAAAGATATTACTGAATTGCGGGAAAATCGCAAATAGGCTAACAATAATCCAAAAGATAGTCCAAAGAATTACAGTGCTTAAAGAATTTTTTTCTCTTAAATGCCTTAATAAAAACCATACGATAGCTATTATGGATATAATCGGAAATAAAATTGAATATAATAACATTTAATCACCTTTTTAAAACTGATGTCTGATCATTTGAACCAATATTTTAAATGCCTCTGTGAAATTTGTTCCTTTTGCTTGTGTTTCCGGAGTGTAGATTGTTTGAATCGGGACTTCGGCAAATGGAATGTTATTGTCATTTACTTCACGTATAAATTCGGAAGAAATGAGATATCCTCTGGCATTGATATTTATCTTTTTCAAGGCATCGATTGTTATTGCCCTGAATCCTGTTTGGGAATCGCTTACATCGACCTTATAAAATATTCTTGTAAGCAGATTCATTATTGCATTAGCTATATTCCTACTTAAAGGCATATCTTTTAACGGCCTCACGCCAATTACCGCTTGAGCCTGGCCGGTAACCAACGGCTCGAGAACATTGTCCAAATCATCAACTGAATGCTGGCCGTCGGAATCCATATTTACGATATATTTAGGATCATATCTTAAAACAGCATCAAAACCTGTTTGCATCGCCACTCCAACGCCACGGTTAATGATATGGGAGTAAATGTAAATATTTTTAGGATATTTTCTTTGGGATTCTTTAACGACTTCCAGGGTATTGTCTGAAGAGCCGTCATTAACGATAACCATTTTATACCCTTTCTCTGCAATCGCTTCAATTACAGGTTGGATTCTTGTTGCTTCATTATATGCAGGAAGAATGACATATGTATCCTTTTTATCTTCTGCGCTTACCTCAAAACTCATTGTACACCTTTTTATAATGGTCCTGCATCTTCTTTTCCTTCACGCATTCCCATTCCAGCTTCTTTTCTCATTGCCTTTCTATGATACATCATTTTAATCAAATTCTGTGCATGTTCGCGTGCCCTGTTTTCTGCAAGTTTTGCAAGCTCAACCGGATCTTCCTCTTCATCCTCATGCACAAATACCTCTAAAATATGCGTGTTAGTCATGAGCTGTGCATTGATAAGGCCAGTTGACGCCTCATGAGCACACATCTTATCCTTCTCCATAGGTCCCGGCATTCCAAGCGCCATTACTATATCACAGTTTTCTTCTTCAATGAGAATTTTTGCAGTTACAGGCAAATCCTTAACGCCCGGAACTGTTTGTCTGATTATTTTTAAATCATAAGCGTTATTT
>NZ_JBGUWC010000053.1:0-1925 GCF_045220775.1 Methanobrevibacter sp. | reverse complement strand
CAGGGTAAATGTTACTTACCACTCTTCTCAAACTATTGGAATACTGGCTTTTTAATCAATAAGTCCTACTTTTCCGACTAACCCCTTCTGCTTTTTCACTTGTCATAGAAGCTTTTTCTTGTTTGTCCATTATAGTTCTAATCTCATCAATACGCTCAATGCAATTCGTTACAACGTCCTTTGCACCGATTATTTCACAATATTTTTTTAATCTTTCATAGCTCGTAACAAGACATTTCAGAAAATCACCTGCAAGTCCTTTTTTCTGCAAAACGTCAAAAAGTCTGTTGCCTTCCTGCATAAAATTAGCAATAGACAAAAGAATCTCATCATCTTCCGACAATACCTTTTCAGCCATTGGTTTCTTTTTTGCTGCTCTGCTTTCATTGGACACGTTTTCTATCGTATCATATCCAAATTTAATTTTGTAAATAAATTCTGGTGTTTCTTCAATAAAAGCAATATCATCTGCCGAATAGTATTCTTTGAGATTGACTTCTTCATTATTCATGGAAAAGAATGCTTTGACAAATAATTCTTGTTTTTCCATAAATATGGCTGACGAGGCAGCACTATGAGCATCTCCGAAGCTCAATATATCTGCACATTCCCTCCTTATTTCGTACCAATCGAGCCAAATTATGTGAATAGCCCATGCACAAAAGTATAGGTTATTTACAAAAATATTTCCTTCTTGAGTATCAATATTTTCGTTTATAAGTTTTTCGACACCCATTAAAGTACCAACTATGTGTTTAGCTGTATTTTGGGACTCGTCATCGTAATTGCCTGTATAATTTTTAAGTTTTGAGTAAAGACGATACAGTTCTTTGCATAAATTCATTCTCATTTTTAAATCATCACTGATACTGTACTGCTGACAAATCAACTCTATGAGGTCGCATATTGTTAATGCTTCCTGATTGCTGTATTTCAATCGTGTATATTCCGTCAATTTTTCGTACAGTTTTGCAGATTTTAATTTATATCCATATAATTCATCTATTTTATCAACTATATCATAGATATTTTCAGGATTTTCAAATCTGAATGATGGATACATTGCAATATCAAAAACCGCTTTACAATCACCTGATAACAACGGAATAATGGATTTTGCTCTTTGTTCAGAACACTTCAAAGCATAAAACATTTCATCTTTATCATACTTTGATGAATCATAATTTTCGGTAATTATCGGAATAAAGCAATCACAATCCGCTATTATTTCAAATATAACTCTTGCAAAGTTTACACCGGCACGTATTGCTGAAATATCAAAAAACACTTTATATCCTTTATCAGATAGTGATTGATATAAAATACTCGCAATTTTTCTGTCTTTATGGGAATAACTAATAAAAAAATCATATTTTGCCATCTAAAATCCTCCGTTTATACTGTTAAGACTTTGACATCGATACCAAAAAACTCATAACAAACTGATATTAAATCAACTTTTTTCTGTATTCAACCAGAATATTTTTTTCATTATGCAACATCTGAAATAAGTAACCTTGGTTTGTTTTACTGATTGACATATCGTACATCGCAATTAATTTATCCAAACTTTTTATTTTTTCATTTTTATCATCAGCATTGCTGACTATAAAAGAATGTACGATGAAAAACAATGAACGAAAAGTTTTCAAAAAGTTCAAATCTATGCCAGTAATCAAAGCAAAATCTGTAAATTCATAACGAATCATTGGAGGCAGAAAAATACTCGGTTCAGTAATCATTATGCTATTCACATAAGGAATGAAAATTTCTTTTAAATGTGTGAATATAATACTCTTCGACTTTTGAAAATGTTCTGGATGGTAAGAACGCAGCCAATTATACTCTCAACTGAAAACATTTAGCAAAAAATCAAATTCATACTTTCATATCAAGAATGATTGAGGTATAATGGTATCAATATG
>NZ_JBGUWC010000052.1:0-3697 GCF_045220775.1 Methanobrevibacter sp. | reverse complement strand
TAGTAAGAGTAGTCTTACCATGGTCTACGTGACCAACTAAACCTATGTTAACATCTGACTGTACGTTCACAGATAACCACCTTTTTTATAATTTTAATTAACTTAAAAGTTAAATTAAGAAAGATAGTAAAACTATTCTTCCTCTTCTTCACCAGCACCAAGAATTTCAGCTATTGATTTATTTCCAGCTTTAGTAACTACAGTGTTGATTTGTACAATATCTTCAGCAATAGTGTTTCCTCTAACGGTTTTTCTTCTTTTAACACCATCGGCTTTAGGATGATAACCAATACCACCAGTTAATAAACTTTTGATTCTTCTGGTACCGGAAACATCTTTTTTCATGGTAAAACCATTCTTATCACTACCACCAGTGATTTTTAAGGTGTAACCATCTAAACCAACAATTCCACCATCAAATTCCTCACCGATGACTAACCCGTTAAGAGCTTTAGTTTCATCGATTTCAATTTGATGAGTTTCAGCTTTTTGAGACACAACAACTTTGAATGCCATGGTATTCCTCCTTAGTTATTTTATAATCTTAATTTATTATTCGAAAAGACCGAATTTACCCCAATCAGGATCTTTTTTACGTTTGATTTCAACAAACTCGTATAAAGTTTCAAATTCGTCTTCAGTCAATTTATCTTTGAATTCCCTTTCGATAAACTTATAATGTTTTTCAGGAACATCAACGTATAATTCATCCCCTTCATCGAAATGTTTTCCAACAATGGCGTCTTTAATAGCCATAGCTACCCTTTGACCTCTAGAAATATCCGGTAATGTTTCGCCCTTATCTTCCATACTGGCTATTACACCAACATATTCACCATTTTTATTAATTAAAGTTTGGCCTTGTTTAATTGTACCGCTAATGGATTCAATTCCAATAATAGCGGGTTTGCTTTGACGGAAAACTAATTTAGGTAAAGCCATGAATTTTGCAGGCTTGATGATTGCATTGTAGAATGCTTTCTTCTTAGCCCTCTCCATTTCATCAATCCATGCCTCATAATCTTCGATGATTTGATATATGACATCACCTTTGAAAAGTTTTATATCAGATTTGTTAAGATCTTCTACGGAATTCGGATGAACATCCACATTAAAAGCAATGATTGCTCCATGTGCATCATTTTCAGTTAGAGCAATTGATGAATTGATTATGTCCCTACGGCTCACATCACCAATATCCGCTTCACGAATAGGAATTTCCAATTCTTTTAATAACTTAACAATAGCTTCAAGGGAACCTAATGTATCTGCTTTAACCAAAATACCTTCATCTTCAGTATTGATTGTAATATCTTCAATTTCCTTTAAGAGTTCCTCTTCAACATCTTCATCATCGCTTAATACCCTAAGCGGTGAACCGGAAATGACATCATCTAAATTAGGAGCTGCAATCTTGATACCTGCAGCTGCAACAACTTCATCGAATTTGCGGAATTTCTTTTTAGAATCCCTCATCTCCTCAAGCGGAAGCGGTCTTAAAATAGACCTGACTTTGGTTGTTAAAACCTCATTTGAAGAAGTTATAAAAGCAATTTCATCATTAGTCCTTAAAACACCATCATAAATAATGCTATCAACAGTAAGACCTAACCCCACTTCTTCCTTAACTTCCAATACAGTACCTTTAGCAGGAGCATCTTCGTTAATTTCTAACTGTTCGGTTAAATATTCTTGAGCAAGTCCGAGCAACATTGCTAACACTTCAATAATGCCCTCACCGGATTTAGCACTAATAGGAATAATACTAATCTGTGAAGCAAAATTACTTACCCTATCAAACCTTTCAGATTGAAAACCCTCTTTGTGGAGAGTTCCGACAATCTCATAAACTTTCAAGTCCAAATCCTGTTGAACGCTTGGAGCTTGTTGATTAAAGGATTCTTTAAAGGAAGCTCCTTCATGTGTTTCCCAACCAAAAAGCATATCTATCTTGTTAGCAACAACAATGAATGGAGTTCTATACATTTTAAGAATATTTAACGCTTCATAGGTTTGCGGTTTAAATCCATCATTGATATCAACAATCAAAACGGCCAAATCTGCTAATGCACCACCACGTTTTCTTAAGCTAGTGAATGCAGCGTGGCCTGGAGTATCAATAAAGAATAAACCAGGTATTAAATCTTTGATAGTCAATCTTGATATAAAATTTCCACAGATTTCTTCAATAGTATCGTTAGGAATTTCAGTAGCACCAATATGTTGAGTAATACCACCAGCTTCCTTATCAGCGATAGTACTGCCTCTAATATAATCTAACAATGTAGTTTTTCCATGGTCTACATGCCCTAAAACTGATACAATCGGGGATCTGATTTTCATAATATCGTCTTTAATAATAAATCTTTAAAATTTAAATCTATTCATAAATTAAATCGTTATCAATAATTTGATAATCACAAATTTCGTCTTCATTAAAGAAGAGAGCAATTTCTCTTTCAGCAGATTCAGGAGCGTCTGAAGCATGAATGATGTTTCTACCTTTATTCATACCGAAATCTCCTCTAATAGTTCCAAGATCAGCTTCTAAAGGATCAGTTGCACCGACTAATTTTCTGATAGTGGTAACAGCTTCTTCTCCTTCAATCACCATAGCTAATGATGGTGAAGAAGTAATATATTCAACTAAACCTGGGAAAAATGGTTTATCAGCATGTTCTCCATAATGAGTTTTTGCTAAATCTTCATCAATTTGAATTAATTTACAAGCGACGATTTGAAGACCTTTTTCTTCAAAACGAGACAAAATTTTACCCATAAGACGTCTTTGTACAGCGTCTGGTTTCATCATAACAAAACTTTTTTGAATCATTCTTTAACCCATTTAACTTTTCTTGAAACTCTTCCGAGTTTAATCATATTTTTCTCACATTTGCTGCTACAAAAGAAATAAATTGTACCATCTCTTTTAACGTACATTTTTCCAGTACCGTCTTCAATTTCTTTTTTACAGAATGAACAAGTTCTCATGTACTTACACCTTCTTAAGGAGTTCTAATTTCTTTAGCTTCTCTAATAGTATCAAGTAACATTAAAATGTCGCCTTCTCTTACAGGACCCATAATGTTTCTTGTTAAAATTCTTCCTTTGTCTCTACCATCGAGGATTCTGCATTTGATTTGCATTACCTCACCAGTCATACCAGTTCTTTTTAAAACTTCAATGACTTCAGCAGGAGTTCCTTCTTCCATGTAAATCACCGTAAATCAATTAAAAGAATCTATTCTTTTAATTCAGCAACTTTTTCTGCAATTTCAGCAACAGCAGCTTCAGCATCACCAGCGTCTACAATACATGCAGATGCAGTTCCAACAGTTAAACCAGCAGCTCCACCAACTTGTTCTTTGGTAGGTAAGTAAACGTAAGGAATTTCTTTTTCATCAGCTAAAACAGGAATGTGTGCAACGATTTCAGCAGGATCAACATCTTCTGCGATAACAACTAATGCTGCATCTCCTCTTTCGATGAATTTGGTTACTTCGTTAGTACCTTTTGCTACTTTACCGGTAGCTTGTGCGGTTTCTAATGCTTCTTCAGCTTGTTTAGCTAATTCTTCAGGTGTGTCAAATTTTACATAAATGTTTGCCATAAATATACCTCCTTTTTCATCTGGCTATGCCATCCATCGGCAGATATTATAATTCTTTTAGAATCATAATATAATGTAATTATATAT
>NZ_JBGUWC010000051.1:0-45451 GCF_045220775.1 Methanobrevibacter sp. | reverse complement strand
TAATGCAATTTTTGCATCATCACTAATTCTTTGTGCGCCAGCATTTTTTAAGATACGACCGACTGGTGCGATTGGTAATTCACTCATTTTGACACCTCCAATTAAAAGATAGTATGCAATAGTATATAAAGGTATCGGTAAAAATGCCTATTATTCCCCCATATTTTAACATATCAACTCATTGTATATGCTTTCCAAATTTGGAAAAAAATATAAGAATTATATGAGATTAAGGGATACAAATTAACAATCATATGAAAATAAGAATACATACAAAAAATAAAAATTATTTTTCCAATAATTCGCTTTTAAGGTATGTGGCGGTCGCTTCGGTTATTTTTACTTTAACAAATGTTCCTAACTCAACATCTTCAATAATTACTGGAATATAGGAATCAGTTTTTGCAATAAATCCTCCTTTAGAACCTACTTCAACAACCAAAACCTTTTGAATGGAACCAACAAGATCCTGGTTCTCATCTTCTGTTATTTTTGATTTAATTTCAGACAAAAATTTTGATCTTTTTTTCATTATTTCAGGTGGAACTTCACGAAGTGAAGATGATATTGCACCTTTTCTATGTTGATATTTTGACAAATGAATTAAACTCGGCTTAACATCTTCAAGCAATTTTACAGTTAAATCAAAATCGTCATCATTTTCAGTGGGATATCCAACAATAATGTCCACCGCCAAGGTAATGTCTGGAATTTCATTTTTGAATTTTGAGACAATATCCAGGTATTGGCTTATATTATGACCCCGCCTCATATCGGATAAAACTTTATCACTTCCGGATTGAACCGGTAAATGTATGAAATTATATACCTTCGGATGTTTCATTGCATCGATTATTTCATCAACATCATTTAAAATGTTTTTAGGATGCATCATTCCAACACGGACACGGAAATCTCCTTCTAAATTAGCCACTTCTTTAATTAAATCTGATAGTTTCTCACCACTATCCCGGCCGAAAGCAGCAGTGTCTTGAGCTGTAAGCTGAATTTCGCAGGCCCCATTTTCAATAGCTTTTTTAGCTTCGGCTTTAATGTCTGCAATCGGATAGCTATTTAATGGTCCGCGAGCAAAACGAGTGCAGCAGAATGTGCATGCGCCCAAACAACCTTCACAAATCTGAATAATATGGATTAAACTATCATCAACCACTTTAGGAACTCCTACTTTAGGTTCCTTAGAAAATCCGCATTCGCGAATGACTTCACCACAATAGGCGCCGCTCACAACGTCAGCTGCCTTATTCAATTGGTGAGGGCCAATCCAGGAACAGTCAGGTCCGACCTTATCAAGCTTTTCAGGATCAATTTCAACCATGCATCCTCCGATGATGATTTTTTTATCCGGATAGTCCTTTTGAAGCTTTTGGATTCTATAGGTGACCTTATTTTCAGTAGGTAACTTAACATAACAGGTATTTACAATAACAACGTCCGCTTCTTCTATAGACTCAACAATATCTATTTCATTCTCTTTTAGATTACCCGCAATTATCTGTCCATCAGCCTTGTTAAAGGTGCATCCATAAGATTCAATATATACTTTCATTAGTTTCACTCTATGAGGTTTTTTTAACGATGTCTTTAGTCAAGTCATAATCATAATTATTGAATTTGACCGGCTTTGAGTATACTCTTTTAATTACTCCTGCCTTTGCAAATCCTGAAGTTAACTTCCTATCTTGGGTTTTTATGACATGAACCTTTACAATATGTTTGTCGATTTTTACAATATCTCCAGGAGCTATTTCGAAATCCCGCTCCAAATCTAATTTATATGAATCGACTTCACCATGCAAATCAACAGAAAAACCGATGCGTGCCGGAATTTCAATAGATGAAGCCCAAATTGTATTTACATCTTCTAATTTTGCTTGTGTTACTCTTTTATCCTTAATTTCAATGCCTGTTACCTCAACTTGACCTAAATCAGAAAGTAAGATATCACCGCATTTAAGCTCATCACTTGGAGATAAATCAATTGTGGTTTTATGAGATTTATCCTGCTCTGAAATGATTAATCTATAAGGTTTAGGTTTTTTTGCTGATATGACATCCTTAAAAACATGACCGCATTCATCACATTTCAACAAATATTCCTCAATGAATTTTTTCTTAGAGGACTTATCTTTTGAATTCAAAATTTCAAGTTCGTCAGAACCGCAAATCGGACACTCCATTTTCATGCCTCCTAATCATCTTTCAAATAATGGTTTACTAAACCGCCGTCTTCCAAAATATTCAACATGAACTCCTTAAACGGTTCAAAAGTCTTGGATTCACCAGTAGTCTCGTTGACTAAAATTCCTTTTGACAAATCAATGCTGATGACATCCCCATCTTTTGCTTCAATATCGCTGACAATAACAGGCAGGCCTATATTGATTGCATTTCTGTAAAAGATTCTTGCAAATGATTTGGCAATGATTGCATCTACACCTGCAGTCTTGATGGCTACCGGCGCTTGCTCTCTTGATGAACCGCAACCGAAGTTTTCATCAGCGACAATAATGTCTCCTTTCTGAACATTTTTAGTAAAGTCAGGACGTTCTCCCTCCAATACATGGTCCGCCAAGTCTTGAGGATTGAATGTTCTTAAATATCTTCCTGGAATAATGACATCAGTGTCAATGTTTTCTCCAAAAGTCCATGTTTTTCCTTTAATAATATCCATTTATATCACTATAAAATTGATTTTGAAAAAAATGAGTATTTGGGATGACCCAAATACAAAATAAGTAAGGTGATTTTAAAATTAATCTATTTCTTTTGTTTCAATGGTGTTGAAAATTCTTGTTCTACTCCTTCACGATACATAGAGTTCATGGTACAGAATGGGATAATCCTGCCGTCCGGTGTTGCATAGTGAATAACACATTTTTTAACTCTGTCTTCATCAAAGTTGAATGGATCCATGAAGTGCATGCATGAAATAAGCATAGCATCTTTAGAAAATTCTCCTAAAGCCTGATAAGACCTTTTCTTAAATAAATTTAAGAAAATCTTTACAAGGTCTAAGTTTTCAGGAGCTTTGCTTGGATGAACCATTCTTGGAAGCCTTTTAGCTGCACTGGCTAAAACTTTCTTTCTAGCGCCGAATTTTCCTTCAATAAGTTTATCGGCATATTCATCAAGCTTTTCAAATAAGTCTTCAACATCGATAATGTCAGTTATTGGTACTAATCTATCTTTGCCCGGGCCTTCAGTTTTTTCTCTAAATATGTAAGTTCCTACACCACAGTGCTGATGGCAATTTAAGGTTACATAAGGTATTTCACTACCATCTAAAGCACTGATGAACCTTGCAATTGGTTCAACTGCAGAAGGTGGGTAAAATGCATCGCTTGTAACCTGACCGTCAGTTTCCTCATCAATAATATTGATGAAATCTGGAATTGTGATTCTTTGAGTTTCAACCTCATCGGCAGGGGTTCTTCCTGAAAAGGAAACCGGCTGGAAATTAACTCCATAAATAATGTCTGCATTGTCAAATGCGAACTTGATAATCTCGCCAACTTGATCATCGTTGACTCCCTTAATCAATGTTGGAACAAGAACTACACCCAAATCCGCTTTTCTACAGTTTTCAATAGCTTTCAATTTTATATCAAGCAAGTCTTTTCCTTTGTTCTTGATATATGGCTCTGAAGTAACACCTTCAAATGATAAATAGATTGTATTTAATCCTGCATCCTTAAATTCTTTTGCAAGATCTTCTTTTCTAGCCAATCTTAAACCATTTGTAGCCATTTGGATATGGGAGAATCCTTCTTCCTTAGCCATTTCAATAAGTTCTATAATATCCTTTCTGACTGTAGGTTCACCGCCGGCATATTGAATAGCAGGACAAGGGTTAGGCTTTAGACTTCTCAAATTCCTAAGCATTTGCCTTATCTCTTCTTTAGTAGGTTCATACAGATATCCTGCTGCCGCAGCATTTGCAAAACAAACCGGACATTTCAAGTTACACCTATTAGTTACATCGATTAATCCTAAAACTGTTGAGGTTTCGTGTTTTGAGCATAACCCGCAGTTGCTTGGGCATGATGCAGTATCCTCAACGCAAGGGTTTTCTACAGGCAACAATGATGGTGCAAATTTTTCTGCCCTATTGTATAAATCTTCACTGCCCCAATAAGTATTGACAAATTCCCCATGCTCATCACAGGTTTTTTTGATGAAGACCTTGCCGTCCTCATCATAAACTTCCGCATCAAGAGGTTTGCCACACTCCGGACATAAGCTTTTTGTATCCTTAATTTTCAAAAAATCACCTTAACTAACAAATGTTAAATTATTAGTATTACTATTATAAACTATTATATATTTAAACTAATTTAATATTTAAACTTAATTAATATATAATAGTTTGACAATAATTATTATTATAAAAAAATAAATTAAAATGGAGAAAAACTATGATTAATTTCCAAATGTTGCTGATTGCATGTGTTTCAACATTATATTTCATACTTCCAGCATACTTTTCAAACGGCAGCGGACTGGTTTTCGGAGGAGGTCTGCCACTCGATTTTGGAAAATCCGACAGTAAAGGCGTTCGCTGGATTGGCGACGGAGTCACCTGGAGAGGATTTATTGCAGGAACCGTCGTCGGAACAATAACCGGTGCTATTCAGGGAATTATTGCCCCCTATGTTATTCAGACATTCGGCCAATACATTACCACTCCAATTGTTACAAACCTTCCTGAAGGGATGCTTGTTGGTTTTTTACTTGGTTTTGGAGCCCTTCTAGGAGATGCAATAGGTAGTTTTCTGAAAAGAAGGCTTGGAATCGGAAGGGGAAACCCCGCTCCTGTTTTGGATCAGCTTGATTTTATAATCGTTGCATTGATTCTGGTTTCATTTGTTGTGGAACTTAATTTATTATTTGTTGTAATAGCTATTGTTTTGACTTTAGCATTCCACTTCTTAACAAATGTCGGCGCTTATCTGCTTGGTTTGAAAGACGTGTGGTACTAATTTTTAAAAAAAAGTTTTAAGAGAATAATTCTCTTAATTCAAATATTTGTTCATCATTATTGCGGTTCCAACGGCCGGCGCTACAACACATTCCTCATCAGTCAGGATATCGCCCATGGACTTGACTTCCAGACCTAAGGATTCCGCCGCTGGCTTGTCTAAAATATCCTTTCCAAGACCAGTTACTACAATCAAATCCAAGTCTTGGGTTTCGACAACCTGCTTTAGGCCATCAGCAATTTGGGCAACCTGCTTTTCGTGAATGAACTTGGACATTTCAATGATATCATCCATTGACAATATCTCCAAATCGGCACATACGACACGGGCTATCCTTTTGGCGCAATCCACTTTGGATTTGGACTCGCCATCAAAGGTGTCACATACATAATCTTCAGGTTTGATTAGGTCTAAAACTGTGTAAACATCAGCGGTTTGTGCAAACAGCTCAGATGCTACCCTATATTCTTTTCCGTTCAATTCTATCTTATCAAGAAAGCTTGCAAGATTGGTCCTTAAAGTTCCAGTGTAGACCAGCTCGCCTGTAGCGGATCTGTCGAAGTCAGATTTGCCGATTGCACATTCCTTGCCATTTTTAATTGGTATAATGTCAGTTGTGGTGCTTCCGGTATCGATGAAAATGCAGTTATCAGATATCAATGTTGCAATCTGGACTGTTGCAATCCAGTTTGCAGCCGCAGCCTTAAGCGGAGTTTCCTCTATTTCATCTTTTGAAAGCATTCCATCAATTCCAACATAAGCTATCGGGCAGTCAAATGTCTCTTCACATTTCTTAACGACATCCAAAACACCATCCTTTTTAGTGTCATATGCATCGACAAGCTCGGCAGTCATTGAAATGCCGACAGCATCAATTTCTGAAATCGGACATATGTTTTCTATTAGCTCAACCAAAACCCTTGACAAATCATCATTATTGCTCCACATCGGAAGATAAGCAAAATCGACTTCGATATTTTTAATTTCCTCTCCGTCAAAGTCAATTACCGCAAGATCGGTATTCGCTCCTCCAATATCAAATCCAGCTACCTTCATCTTATAAACTCCTAATCACCATTGAATCTCCGGACTTCTTGAACTCGACTTCACCATCCAGAGCAATGTCAATATCGTCAATATCAATTTCGCCATCGAGCAGTTCAACAATTGTCTTTCCGATGTTGATGTTGGCAATCCTGTTCAATCCGACATATGGGGTTGTGAATCTGGAATTGACTTCCAAAAGATAGACTGAGTAAATATCTTTTTCATCAGCATTAATCAATAAGTCCACACCGACAAATCCTTTAAGCCCTTCAATAGCTTCAACGGCTTTTGTTGCAATTTCAAATGCTTCATCCTTGTATTCGCTTTCATAAGGCAACTTTCCGCCCATGTAGGTTCCCTTGTCCCCTTTAAGTTCAACAAACTGCTTGTTCAGACTGATTGGAATGGCCTTTTTGCCGTCGGATATTAGGCTAACGCTGATATCTTCACCTTCAATATACTCCTGAACGATTATTCTGGAACCCGGAACGAATATCTTATCCAAATCCAAGGTTAAATCTTCGATGTTTTCAATGATTACGATATTTTCGCAGTCAACGCCAACCAATGGCTTTATGATTAATTTTAATGGTGTTAACGGGTCTTCAGCCTGCCATTTTTCATGCAGGTTTTCGATTGCCCTTTTCCAGTACCCCTTCGGATCTATCTTGAACCTGAATGACCTTGGCTGCGGAACGATGTTGGAAAGAGCTTCATAAGTTTCATACTTATCGGAAGACTTTAAACAAGCTTCAGCTGAAGATGTATATGTTTTAACGTTATTTTCTTCCAATATTTTAGTTATATTGTAGAGATTGTTGTTGTTTTCAGCGGCAATGAAAATCGCCTTTGTAAACCCTGAAGCGTTTTCTTCAAGCCAGGAGATGATGTCTTCATCTATCAGGATAGCATTGACATTTTCATATTCCTTTACAACATCCTCATAAGACTTGTTGATGACCAAATCAACATTATAATCTTTCAAATCTTCTACAAGACTAAAAATCAATGCTTCGGCTTCGGAAATAATGCATTTATCCTTTTCGCCGGAAGCAGTGAAGTACTCAAATACTAAAATTGAATCATTCTCGTTTGTCATAACTAATCATCATACCATTTAAGTTTAATTCATCAGCTGGAAATATCATTTTCTCCCCATCAAATACCATGTGGATTAAGGCATTTTCCCTAATCTCAAATTCATTTACAGTGATTTCCTCATTTATTTTTGCCATTCTTCTTGTAAATGAAGTCATTATATCTTCTGGAGCCTTGATATCCAATAATCCATCAGCATAATACTTTTCTATTGCATCAACAGTCAATTTTGCTGCATCGCCCTGACCGTAAGGGTTTGCGGCATTCTTCATTTTGTCTGCAAAATCCCTATCGGATAATATTTTACGTGTATTATCCAAAATAATATCTTTATTAGAACCTACAAGAATATTCCCTCCGGCACTAACGGTTTCGGGCCTTTCCGTATTGTACCTCAATGTCAATGCGGGAACATTCAATGTGATTGCTTCTTCCTGGAGACCTCCAGAATCAGTTAGAATCAATGTTGATTTTGAAGTTAAAAGCAGGAAATCAAGATAGCCTATAGGCTTTATAATGTGAACATGACTTAAATCATTCAATTCATCGAATAAACCAAAGTTTTGAAGAGTATTTTTGGTTCTGGGATGAATCGGGAAAATAATATTCATATCATCCAATTCCTTTAAAGCTTCGATGATATTTGTAACCCTTTTCTTGTTATCAACATTTTCTGCCCTGTGCATTGTTAAAGTCAAAATATTGTCCATATTTTCAATATCCAACTCTTTTAGGGATTTGTCTTCAAACCCTCTTTTTTGAGCTATTTTTAAATGTCTAAAACAAGCATCGACAACGGTATTTCCTGTGATAATTAAATTTTTTGGTGAAAAACCTTCAGCCAAAAGGTTGATTGCAGATTCTTCAGTTGGAATGAAATACATCACTGAGCAGATGTCGGCTACCTTCCGGTTTATCTCTTCAGGCATTGTCAAATCAAATGATCTAAGGCCAGCTTCAACGTGGCCAACAGCAATATGCAATTTAGAAGCAACCAATGCACCAGCCAAAACCGCATTAGTATCTCCTTGAACCAATACGATATCGGGTTTTTCATCTAAAAGAATCTCTTCTATACCTTCCATCATCAATCCAGTCTGTTTTCCATGGGTTCCGGACCCGACATGAATGTTATAATCTGGAGTTGGGATTTCCAAATCCTTAAAAAAAGCATCTGACATTTCCTCATCATAATGCTGTCCGGTATGCAGAACAACTTGACTGATACTCCTTTTGGAGATTTCATCAATGATAGGGGCCATCTTGATAATTTCAGGCCGAGTTCCTAGAATGGTTGCTATTTTCATAATATCACTAATTACTATATTATTTAAATAAGTTAATAATTATTTTGAAAATGAGGGAACCTCTGGGAAAAATTAATGAAAAAATGAAGTCCTCAAAAATCGGAAAAAGGAAGGTGGATTTATCTTTGATTATAGTTGTTTTGAAAATCTGCTGCAAAAAATAGGTTTTGAATATTTGTACTGAAAACATTCGCTACAAACGACAATAATATTTATAGAATAAACAGTTATAGGGTTCTATTAACTCGGGGCCGTGAGGGTTTTATTATATTTGTTCCACCTACTGCTAAGTTGGATTCCTATTAATTTTTTTATTTTCATAATATTAATTTGGTGATATTTGACTATTTTTATGTATGGAAATGTTTATTAATATTAGACAACAGATTCTCTTTTAACAAGGTATTTTAAAACCAATAATGTTTGGAGGTTTTAATTTATGGATAATAAAAGGAAAATAATCTTGTTAATATTATTGTCTGTCTTTATAGTAGGCATGTTATGCGGTTCAGCATCTGCAAGCCACACTTTCAAAGACAAAGGATATAAATACAAGATGAGTACAAAAGAAGTCAATAAATTAAAAAAGTCTGCTAAGAAGAATACTCGTGCTTATAAGCATGTTAAAGTTAGTAAACTTGTCAAAAAGGATTCTTTGGAGAAAGTCACTAAAAAACAATTTTTAAAGGCTCAAAAAACGGGTGCCACCCCCTATGGTAAGAATTATCAGTTTGTATCCTGTAAAAAGTGTGGTTCTCATTATAAAGTGACTTTGAAGAGAACTGCTAAAATGAATTGTGGAGTTGAATATTATAAGGGCAAATATTCTTATTATGCAACTGCATATTAATTTTTAAAGCCAATGGCAATTGGGTTGTTGGTTTTTTATTTTTTCATTTCTCTAATTTTTAATAACTACAACATAAAATACCATTCCTATTTCGTTTTTTCCAATGAATTACAAATATTCAAATTTAAATTAATTTTGCACCACAGTTTGTGCAGAATTTACTATCTTCATCATCAATAGGTGTACCACATGATCCACAGAATTTAGGTTTATCATTTGGAATTATATCATTTTGTTCTATGAAATCTTCCTTAAGAGAATACTCCTCATCTATAGGTCCTGTTTCAATTATGTCATTACTACTTGTACCAAGCAGTTCTGCCTTTTTCATGTCAAATTCTTCTTTAGTCAATAGTCCTTTTTCATATAATTCAGCATATTTGAGTAATTCATCTGCAGTAGATGTTGTTGAAATGTTTTGTTGTATTGGTGCGGTTTGTTGTGGGCTATGTGTTTTTTCAAGATATGATTCAAAAGCATTATTCATTAACTCAAATTTGTCTCTAGTTACGAATTTTAAGTGTACATGTTCAGAACCTTTTGTATTAATTATAACACTACTTGATGCGTGCAATTTGCCTCTTGCATCATAATCTAAACTAGTTAGATTATAGAAAAAAAGTTTACGAGTCCCCATATTTGATTTAAGCCAAACACTTTCCTTAATAATTTCAAAGTTGTCCTCATTAATTATTACATATGCAGTATCGATATTTCTAACTCTTTGATTACTGAAAGTACTGTATTTTATTTCTTCAATAGAACATTGAAACCATTGTTTATTTGTTAAATCAACTCCAAATTTTTCTTCAATTTCGCCTTTTTTGATTAATTTTTTATTCATAGATTCCTGATAATTTTTTTTCCTTTTTTCGAGTATTTGAGGACTTGCATTTTCAGTAAGAATTTCATCAATTCTTTGATTAATTGCTTCAGTTGTAGGTTCTAATTCATTATTTATAACTTCATTTTTTATTGTTTTTAAAACCTTTGACCTTACTTTTTCTTGGTGTATTCCTTTGACACCTTTACTACTCATTCTAGCGAAAAAATTAAATCTAGTACGAGTAGGCATCATGCCCCCAACTAATTCATCTAAAATTTTTTCAGCTTGTTTCTTTTTTTGCTTTTGTTCGTTATTTCCACTATCAAATAATGCCATAGTAATCTTCCTTAGATATTTTTTATATTTATCCATTTCTAATAAAAGTAAATTTTATCCTTCATTTATTGTTTATTAAGTCTTTTAATTCATTAATTTCATCTTTTAGTTCATTAATTTCATTTTTTAATCCCTTATTTTCCTCATGAACATTTTTTAACTCATTCATAATATTTTCAGATTTTTCTTCAAAAACTTCCTTAATTTCATCTTTAATGTCTTCCTCATCATCTTCTAATATATTGTCAGTAAAAAATGAAGACATCATCGCAGTAATTGTGGAAAATACGAATATTCCAATTAAGATTAAAATTATTGATAATACTTTTTCATTATAGGTCTTGGGTGTTACGTCTCCATATCCAACTGTAGTCAATGTAACTATGACAAAATAAAAAGAGTTAAAAAAGTCAAAATGTGGACCAAAATGCTCAAATAATAATGTGAATAATAATATAGTAATTATTATTCCTCCGAAAATCTTATGCAACCCTGTTTTTTCAAATAACTCTTTAATAAACTTTAATCTGCTTGATAAAAGAAATATTCTAGTTAATTTAAAAAGTCTGAGATATCTTAAAACAATAGTGTGTGGAATAATTGCAGATAAAATAATATCAAAAGGTATAGAAGCAATTAACCCCACTATATTCAGAGGGTCTAATATAAAATCTTTTTTGGGAGACGATAAATATAAATTCAGTGCATATTCTACTAAAAGAATTATACAAACAATTAAATCAAAATTTTGGATATCTGTGGCAACATTTGCTGGAATTTGGAAAATCAGGGAAATAGTAATTAAAATCATATCGATGATTATCAAACCGTTAAAACAATAAAACCAAAGAAAAAATTTTAAATTTATATCTTTACCCCATATTTTCATTGTTTATAAACTCCTTGAGAATATTATTCTTAATGTATTATACTTCATTTCTTTCAAGTTGTAGAAAAATTAATATTATGATAATAAATTATGTTAAAAATTATTATTAAATATTTTGATGTCTGATTATTTCTTCTCATGACTACATTGTTTTAACCTTGTAATTTCACAAACAGAAAGCAATAATTAATGGGTCATATGTAAAGACTTAAAATGATTAAATAATCAATTAATACATAATGAATCCTCCAGGAGAAAGAAGTATGACTAATTCATTAACTATAATAGAATTACATGATATCCTAACTAAACTAATCAACCGAGGGGAAGGCGATAAAGAATTCCAAATATTTTACGATAGAGAATGCGTATATACAACAATCCCAAAAGACAGTAAGATTAGAATATTAGATGATAGTGTAAGATTCACCAATTATGACTATTATAACCACCTTAAACATATAACAGACCATATAAATAAAAAAAAGAAAAAGATCAGTAGAATAAAAACTACTGGCAATTAACATCATCTTATATTGCAGTTGGACCTGTATATTTTTTCAAAGGAGATTTTGCTTTAATAGAGATTCTTTTATATTCTAATGGGAAGTCACCATCAAGACCAAACCAAACACTATCCCCACTGAATTTGCCTTTGTATGTTTCAGTTGCTACAGTCATATAAATTGGTTTTTTAACCTTTTTATAACCGTTTTTAACTTTCTTTGTTGTAGTTATTTTTTTACCAAATTTAGTAAATGACTTTTCTTTTCCATCAACTGTTTTTGAATATGAAGAGAATTCTGTCCATCCTTCTTTTTGATATTTCTTATAGGCTGCACTTTTTACGGAATGGAATGCCCCATCATCAGTATAATACCCATCTTCAATATCCTTATACAACCATTTTTTTGTTTTAACAGTCTTATACTTGGCTACTTTTTTTGTTTTGTATTGTTTTGTTTTTACGGTAATGTATTTAGCTTTGCCTTTCTTTTTTGCAGTTTGTAAGGACTTATATTGTTTATCAGATATTGTTCCTTTGTATTTTCCTGCTTTAAAGGTATGACTTGCAGATGCAGTTCCCATTACCATACCCACAATGAAAATAGATAGTATGATTAATATTAGTATTTTCTTTTTATTCATTGTTTTACCCCAAAATATATTTTGATATTATTATGTGTATAAGTTTATTTTTATACAATTTACTATTTTTCGTGAGAATGTTAGAACCCCCCCCCTCCGCTATGTATTTTTCGAAGTTTTGATGTACCTTGTAATAAAAAATAGAGGCATTTATTAAATATTGTTTAAAAATAAAGCATAAAAATATTCATATATTCAAAAGAATAGTTATTAAATGTGTCAGAAATAGTTTGTGAATAATTGATTGTGCTACGAAATGGCAGCTTCACATAATCAAAACTCAAAAATGTTACTAAAAAACAAGACAAATACCCGAGGTTATTTGTGTTTGAAATGAATGTTTTAGAGAAATATTCATAACAAATCATTCAAACTCTTTACCATTGACTCACGAATCGCATACCTTTTTTGCAAATCGCTTAAAGAATCAACCAAATCACGCCTGAACCTCTCGCAGGCATAATCGTCATAGGTGAATTTGATACCGTCATATTGAATATCCATTAAAATCAGATATTCTGCTTCCATGACCTTGATATATGCCCTTGGCTCATCTTCAGCAGGATTCAATAGTCTTTCAACCTCATCCAAATCCATTTTCCCGATAGCTACATCAACAAAGACCCTCATCATCTTCCTTACCATATTCCATAAAAACGATTCACCATAAATGTCAATGAATATCGGAGAGATTGTATCATGAAGGTTAGGGAATTCCCTCTTGTGATAGTCATCCAGATCCACTTTTGTGACTTTAATATCATCAATTGTTCTGACTGTAGTCTTCTGAAATCTTTTGGTAAAATTAGTGAAGTCATGGGTTCCCTTGAAGATTTCTGCAACCTCATTGAGCTTGTCAATATCCAAATCCTGAAACAGCATATACCGATACTGTCTCATCTGAGCATATCTTGGCTTGAAAGCATAGCGAACAGGAGCACTGGCTAAAATCTGAATGTCATCAGGAAGGGAATTGTTGATTTCATTGACTCGCACTTCCTTTTCTGACTGGAAGCTGATTACATTGCCCAAACTGTGAACTCCAGCATCGGTCCTTCCGGCTATTCTGAATCTGGACTTTTTCAAATCATCAATATAGCCAAGTTTGCGCAAATGGTATATTAATTCCTCTTCGACTGTCCTTAAATTGGGTTGTCTTTGAAAACCGTGAAAATTAGTTCCTATATATCCAATCTTTAGTGCTGTTCGCTTCATCAATATAATATTAAGCACAATATAAAATAAGTTTTTAGGAATTTGAATCCTAAAATTAATATAGATTTTTTACCATATGATCGGTTTCATCATAGTCGTCTTCTTGAACAGTTATCTCATAACCAAGGGATTTCCAGAATGCAGGTGCGGCTTCAAGGTATCTGTGAGTATGCAGATATATTCTGTCATATCCTTCATTTTTAGCGAATTCTTCCATTTCACTAACCAATCTGCGTGCAAGGCCATGTCTCCTATACTCCTTATCCACCATCAATCTCCAAATGCTTGCAGTATCATCTTCTGAGTAGATGCCTCTAAAAAGCTCATAGTCCTTATCATATGCCCTAATCCCGGCAGTTGCAACAATTTCATCCCCACAAAAAGCAACATAAAAATTGTTTCTCTCAGGCAAGATATAATATTCTTCCATCTCCTCAATGTCATAATGAAACTCGGGAGTCGGACCTATCCCATACTCCTTTTTAATCTGGTCATATAAAAAATCCTTCACAGCGCAAATTTCATCAAAATCATTGTTAATCTCTCTAATATAAATGTCCATAATATCCCTTAAAAAAATAAAAAAAATAGAGAAATTTTAAAAATTTCCCTTATTCTTGAGCAGTTTCCGGATTGAGTAACTTTTCAACATTTTCTCCAATAAGGTCAAATAACAGCACTACAAGTAATAATGCTACACCCGGATAAAATGCCAACCACCAATATCCAGAAGATAAATAGTGCATTGACTCAGATAAGATTACTCCAATAGCCGGTTCGTGAGGCGGTAAACCAAATCCTAAGAAAGTAATTGCCGCTTCGTGCATGATTGCATGAGGAAACATTAAGATTACCCCTACAATAATTTGAGATACAATTAAAGGCAAGATATGCTTGAGTGCAATCCATACTTTGGATTTACCTAGATTTTGAGCTAAATGAATATATTCTTTGGTCCTGATTTCCTTTACCTCGGACCTTAAAACCCTTGCAAGCGGCGTCCAGTGAGTTAAACCCACACCCATGATAACACCATATACTCCACCACCGAACATGATGGAAACAAGAATGATTAAGAGAATATGAGGAATTGAACCAAACAGGTCAATGATTCCTGCAACACATTCATCTGCCAATTTATTGAAACTTGAGAATAATCCTAAAACAATGGAAATGACAGTACTTACCGCTGATGCGATAAAACCTACCATAATACTTAACCCAAGTCCGGCAATTGTACGCTGAAACATGTCCCTTCCCATCCAATCAGTACCGAAAGGATGCTGCAAGGAAGGCATTTGATTAGCGCTAGCGAAATTTGATGGAATATCTCTTATAAAGTACCCGCAAACGAATATGGAAACAATAACCAATATGGATATGGCTATGATTACAAGAGTTTTTGTTCTGAGATTTGCAGAGTAAATAAACCATTGCTTTTTATCATCCGCTTTTGGATTTTTAATCATTGAACTCACTCTCCTTGATTCTTGGGTCTATTAGATAATAAGAAATATCCGCAAGCAAGTTACCGACAAATACGAATATTGCACTAATAACAACAATTCCTAAAAATAGCGGCACGTCATTCTGAAGACCTGCTGCTACTGCAGTCTGACCTATTCCCGGATAGGAAAATACCTGTTCTACCATTACCGCACCACCGAACAATTCACTGAATGAGAGGAACTGCAATGTGATTGCAGGCAGTAATATATTTCTAAGTCCGTGATTTTTAACCAGGTCCCAACCTTTTTCACCTCTGGATTTTGCAAACAATACATAATCAGAAGATAAAACTTGGATTAGCTCATTACGTGTATACATTGCAATCGGCGCTAGACCAACTAAACTCAATGTCAATGCAGGAAGGACCAGCCTTGATGCCCATTCCATAAACGTAGCGTCCGTACTTTTTACACCAATTGGAACACCGAATCCTATTGGGAACCACCCTAAATAAACAGCAAATACCATTAAAACGAGCATTCCAACCCAAAATGATGGAGCAGATTGAATTGCATAACAGTAAATCTTAACTGCTTTATCAATCCATGATCCTTTATTCTTACCAGCCAATACTCCTAATATAAAACCTAAAATACCGCTTAAAATCCATGAAATCGCCATCAATACCACAGAAGCGGAGAATTTATCAATGATTACATCCATAACAGGAGCACGATATATTAAGGAAGTTCCCAAATTCCCTTGAATCAAATCCAAAAGCCAATGATAGATTTTAGTTGGTAGGGGAACATTGGTTCCGAAATATTGCTGTAAGATTTGTCTTTGTGCTTCTGATACTGCAGCACCTTTTAGATAAGCACTAACTGGGTCAATAGGGGATAAATCCAATAATACAAAACTGAATATTGCAACAGCAACCATTAATAATATAAAACGGATTAATTTATATCCAAAATATTTTGCTAATTTTTGTTTATTCAATGAAATGAACCCCCTTGAAAATTTTTAAAAAAAATAAAAAAGGAAAATGATTTAAGCTGTGGAATTGGTTCTGGTCCAATCACAGATATTAATTAAGAAATCATTTCCTAAACCGTCAGGTTGTTCGCCCATATCTATATCGTTTTTGACGAAATAGTTGTAGTTGTAGTTAACAAGCCATGCAAATGGAGCATCTCCAGCAGGACCCCAACCTCCGCCGTTAACGAGAGCAGATTGTGCCCATAAGGTGTTAGCAGCATTTAAATCGGTTGAGTGCATTGCGTCTTCCATCAGCTTGTCGGAATCAGTATTGTTATATAAACCAGGGTTCATATAGAAGTCATCTGCCTCTTTACTGTGGTATTGTTGGTAGATGGATTTATATGGGTCTGGGGAAGTTTGTTGCATTAATGCAGCTGAGCTGTACATGTTAGCATAGATTGTATCCCAGTCAGCACCTACGAGGTTTACTTCAATTCCGATATCTTTTGCTTGTTCTGAGAATACGGTTGCTAGAGATTGTCTGTCGAGATAATCAGGTGGGTAGTATAAATCGAATGATGCTTTTACACCATCTTTTTCTACGATTCCGTCACCGTCAGTATCTGTCCAACCGCCTTCTTTCAAGATTTCTTTTGCTGCGTCAACATCGCCGTCTTGTACTTTAGCGTCAGGGTTTGCGTAGTCTCTTGTATCAGTACTTGTGTACTCAGGAGTAGCGTGACCAGCGAATACTTCATCACACATTTTTTGACGGTCAACACCGACGTTTAATGCTTCTCTGATTGCTTTATCAGCAGTTACGTTATTACCTATTTTGTATCCACCAGGGCTTACATCACCAGTATCTTCAAGGTAAGGGAATGATACACCTTGAGCTCTACCTGCTGATTTTTCAACGAATTGATAATTGTCAACAGTTTGGTTTAATGCGGAAGTTGCAACTGGTACTACATCAACTTGACCTGATTTAGCAAGTTCTAACCAGGTTGCTTCTTCAGGGAATAACATGGTAACTTGGGTAAAGTATGGTTTATCACCATAGTAATTATCGTTTACTTTGAATATTGCTTGTTGACCTTTATCCCAGTGATCTAATACGTATGGTCCAGTACCGATTGGGTTTTCACCATAGGTAGCGTTATCATACTCTTCCGGTACGATACCGACGTATCTTAAATCATAAATAAAGGTTGATCTTGGTTCTACTAAGGTAAATTCAACACAAGTGTCATTTACTGCTTCTACTTTTTCAAGATTTGTTAAGTCTAAATCTGTTTCAGTATCTTTTGCAGTGTTAAATGTGAATGCTACGTCATTAGCATCAAATGTTGAATTGTCTGAGAATACAACGTCATCTCTTACGTTTACAGTCCAGGTTTTTCCGTCACTGCTGATTGAATAGTCAGTAGCTAAATCTGGAACAATTTCTCCACTTTTATCTGTTTTAAATAAACAGCTTTGTACTAATGGATTATAGTTCATGTGTCCGCATCCCCAACCAGTAAGTGGGTTGAAACCTGCTTCTGGTTCTTTCATGTTACTGTGTGCAGCTACAGTCAAATGGGTAGGATCATCATCAGTTGTTCCACCCATTAATGCAAAAGCACCAATAGCGACAATGGCAATTGCGGCAATAGCGCCTATAATCATCATTGTTTTTTTATCCATAACTTTTCACCATTTGTCTATAAATTCAACATATTAAAATAGAAGTATTACTTTTATTGAAAATTATACTCAACTAGTAATACTTTATTTATTTATTTTAATATTAATTATTATTTTATAATAATACATATAAAAACATTTTTATTACATCTTAAAGTGTACTTGACTAAAAAATTATACAATCATTCAAATAAAATACTGAACATTGTCATATTTAATAAGTAATATAATTTAGACATGATAAAAAAATTAAGACAGAAAATGCACATACATAAATAAAAAATACAAATTGACAATAATACTTAAAATAAATATAAATAACATCAGCTGTATATATTCCGATATGGCACTATCTCTTAAACTAAAAAAATTCTTACTAAAACAGGGTGCTAGTGAAGTAGGGTATGCCGATATCACTGATTTTACACCAAGACCCGGATTAAACTCAGGAGTTGTTTTTTTTATAGCATATCCCAAAGGAATTATAAAGACCATGAAAAATGCACCTTCTCCAGAATATCTTGAAGAATTGATTAGTTTAAACTCAAGATTAGATGCAGTCGGAATGAAATGCGAAGAATTTTTGATTGATGAGGGATATGACGCCTATGCCCAAACAAAAAAGAGACTGGGGACTGATTTTGGAGAATTCAATTCATTCGAATTGCCTCACAAAACAATAGCTACCCGTGCAGGCCTTGGATGGATTGGAAAATCCGCACTTTTTACAACATTAAAATACGGATCCGCTTTAAGATTATCATCAGTTCTGACCGATGCCCCACTGGATTTTGGAAAACCAATACTCAAATCAAAATGCGGAAAATGTGAAGAATGTAAAAACGCATGTCTCGGAGGAGCAATAAGCGGATTGAACTGGAATTACAAACTCAAAAGAAACGATTTTTACGATGACAAGAAATGCGAAAAGTATGCTCTGGTAGTTTCAGAGGAAAATTTGGGGAAAGCAGATACAGTATGCGGAAAATGCATTTTTGCCTGTCCACACACACAAAAATATTTGAAAAGATTATAATTTTACGGCATATCTAAAATCGGCCGCTTGAGGATTGATTTCCAATTCATGAATCTGTTTGTCCATATGAACTGTTTCAAGCTCGTCTTCAGAATCCAAGACAACGACAAAGCCCATTTTTGTCCAGAATTCAAGAGCCCCATCCAGATTTTTGTGGGTATGTAAATAAATGTCATTATAGTCTACCTGGTTTGCAAAATTTTCGGCAATGCTGAACATTTTAGAAGCCAGACCGCAACGTCTGCACCTTCTGTCAACGAATAGCCTCCATATGCTTGAGGTGGTATCCTTTGAATACAGATGCCTGAACTCTGGAAAATCCTTATCATAAGCCCTTATGCCGATTGTTGCTATGATTTCACCGGTTTCTTCAAGATATGCGGCAAAAAAATTATTTCTTTCTGGATCAACATAATACTCTTCCATATTGACAATATCCTGATGCCATTCTGGAACATAGTCATATCCGAACTCTTTTTTTATCATTGTAAATAAAAATTCCTGAACATTGTTTATCTGTTCAGAATCATTACTCAACTCTTGAATCACAACATTCATTTTTTACACCATTTTAAGGTATTACTTAAAATAGAAATTTTATGTTATCAGTAATACTTTTTTGTAAATTTTAAATAACTTTAATATAAATAAAGTATAAATGAATATATAAAAGTTATCATTTGATTGTCTGAAAATAATTTAAGGTGATTTAATGGAGAAATTATTAGATGTTGAAAATGTTTCTATTTCATTTATTCAATATACTAAGGGATTAAATCAAAGAGATTTAAAAGTTATCACCGATTTGACTTTAGATATATCTGAAGGTGAAATATTGGCAGTATTGGGTTCAAGCGGATCTGGAAAAAGTCTGCTTGCACATGCAATATTTGGAATACTTCCGGATAATGCAAACCTAAACGGGAAAATAAAATACAAAGGAAAGGAATTATCACAAGAAGACAAAGAGGAATTAAGGGGAAAGGACATAGTGCTTGTACCTCAATCAGTTAACTTCCTAGACCCTCTAATGAAAATTTCCGACCAGGCAATAGGACACACCGAAAGCGATGCCGAAAAGAAAGAAAAGAAAATAAAACAAAGGGAAATCTTTGAACACTACAACCTAGGTCCCGAAGTGGATGACATGTATCCATTCCAACTATCCGGAGGAATGGCAAGAAGAGTGCTTGTATCAACAGCATTACTATCAGACCCAAAACTCGTCGTAGCAGACGAACCAACTCCAGGGCTTGATGAAAAAACAGTACAAGAAACCTTAAATCATTTCAAACACATGAAAGAAGATGGAATAGGAGTGCTCTTAATTACACACGACATTCATGCCGCACTTGAAGTGGCAGACAGGATCGGAATATTCTACTCAGGTTACGTAATTGAAATCGCACTAAAAGAGGACTTCACAGGAGATGGGGAAAACCTGCTCCACCCATACACAAAAGCACTATACAAAGCATTGCCTGCAAATGGATTTGAAGTTATAAAAGGACACCAGCCATTACACGGTGAAATACAAAAAGGATGTCCATATTATGCCAGATGTGAAATGAGATTCGACAGATGCAAAGAGGAAAGGCCGGAATTATTAGATCTTGGAGATAAAAAGGTTAGATGCTTTAAATATGAAGAAGGTGCATAAAATGAAACTTGAAGCAAAAAATATTTCATTTAAATATCCGTCTGCTGAAAAATACATAGTGAAAAACATTGACCTTGAATTGGACAATAAAAAAATTTACGGATTGATTGGAGACAGTGGTAGTGGAAAATCAACCTTCTGCAAAATCTTATCAGGATATATAACAAAATACGAAGGTAGCGTTACATTGGACGGCCAACCACTTCCTAAAAAGGGATTCAAACCTGTTCAATTGATTTACCAACACCCAGAAAAAGTCATGAATCCAAAATGGAAAATGAAACAAGTTTTAGCCGAATCATATGATGTCAGCGATGAAACACTATCCGAATTCGGTATCCAAAAATCATGGCTTACAAGATTTCCGCAGGAATTATCCGGTGGGGAACTTCAAAGGTTTTCCGTTGTGAGATCCCTAAATCCAAATACAAAATTCCTGATTGCAGATGAAATGACCACAATGCTCGATGCAATTACACAGGCACAAATCCTGGATTCTGTTTTAAAAATAGTTAAAGAAAGAAAAATGGGATTTTTGTTAGTCAGTCACGATATGCCTTTAGTAGAAACAATATGTGACGAAAAAATCTACTTTAAAGATATTAATGGTGTCTAATCATTAATATTTATTAATTTTTTTATTTGCCAGTCAGCCCACACCATAGTAATATTATTTGAAACAATCTCACCTAATACAATACCCATCCAGGCTCCCCACACACCATAACCTAAAACAACACCCAACAAAACTGCAAATAATATTGTAAAGCCTGTTTCCCTCATTATGGTTTGAAACATTGCGGTGATTCCCTTGCCAAGACCCTGGAAGACATAAGTTGAAGCAACACCTACAGCCATGGTAGGATAATAGATTACAATCCACTGCAGGAAACTTGTAAGTTCAGAAGCGATTCTTACGCTGCTTCCTGTTGAAGCGAATATTGATGCAATATCTCCAGCAAAAACATTTGTTAAGATAGCTACAATAAATGCAAATACCATTGAAATCTTCATGGCATACCTATGGGCTGTTTTAATGTTTTCATAGTTTTTAGCACCATAATTGGCTGCAATTACACTAATCAATGCAGTACCAATAGCTAAAATTGGAGTTGTTCCTATAATAACTATCCGCCAACCTGTCGAATAAACGGCAACCGAATCGGTTGACCCGACATAAGTCAGGAGAGCAGAAAAGACCGCTGCGAAGAATGCGTTGTTTAAAAGCTGGATGCTTGCAGGAATCCCTACCTTAATAATATCTTTTGAAATATCATTTCTAAAATTAAAATTACGGAAATTGGGATTTAGATATGTATCCTGTTTAATATAGAACCAATATAGCAAAATCAAAATCACAGATATCGATGAAATGACTGTTGCAATAGCTGCCCCTTTAACGCCCAAATTCAAAGTATAGATGAAAATAGGGTCTAAAATCATGTTAAGAATAGCTGAAGCAATCATGGCATACATTGGCCTGGTAGTATCCCCCTCACCTCTGAAAATGCCATATAACGCATTAGACAGGATGATAAAAACAGACCCTAAAAGAATGATTACACCATAATCGGTAGCATAACCGATAGTTTGACCTGCACCCATTGCATTTAAAATAGGATTCAAAAAAATCAGCAGAATAACAGTGACAACTAATGAGACAATGATATCGAGCATCATTGAATGGACTGATGCGTTATCCGCTTTTGGCTTATTCTTTTCGCCGAGATATTTTGATATGGCAAAAGCGGCACCGGAACCCAATCCATTTCCAAAACCTATTAAAATCATGAATATCGGTGTGAAAAATCCGACACCCGCCAGTGCATCAGCACCGAGACCAGACACCCAAGCGGCATCAATCAAATTATAAAAACTAGTTATGAGCAATGAAGCAATAAGAGGCATAGACATTTTAATCAATGCTTTTTCAGGATTATTGAGCATCATGTCTACATTATTGGATGAATCATTGCATAACATATATAGATTATTAAAATTTATTCAAATATAAAATTACTCTTTTGTTCAGACATTTGTTTTGAAGAATTATGTCTATTCAAATACACTTAATTTTTAGACAGTAATTTTTAAATACTTAAAACATTATAATAATATTTGTAATATCATAATAATAGAAAGTATTACATATAATAATATATATCATAAAAAAAGTAATACTGAAATGTGGATATTACTTTAATATTTTATTGAATTTTTAATGAGGAAAAAAAATGGAAACTAAATATATTATAGCTGCAGTTGTTGCAGTTCTTGCAATAATTGGTATTGGTGCTTTTGCCATGGGGGGAGGAAGCACAGAACATGCTGCTAACGAATTAGTAACATGTGTTGCTGCCCACGGTGAAGAACCAGAATTTGGTTTCGACCCAATGCACGGTTGGGGATACCACGACTCTGGAACAGACCCTCTTATACAAAGTACCATTCTTAAAAGAGATAAAGACAACAATTTTGTAAACGATTTGGCGACAGATTATGAAATCTCTAGCGACTTAAAAACTTACACTGTAACTATTCGTGATGATGTAAACTTCACTGATGGTTCCAAATTAACCGCTGAAGATGTAGCATTCTCCTATAATAAAGCAAAAGAATTAGGTGAAGGTGCTGACTTAAGCTCTATGAAAGAAGCTAAAGCGGATGGAGATAAAGTAGTATTCACACTTGATAAAGCTGATTCAACATTCATCAACAAATTAACTGATGTTGGAATCGTGCCTGAAGCTGGTTATGATGAAAACACTTACGGTCAAAACCCAATTGGATCAGGACCTTATAAATTAGCTCAATGGGATAAAGGACAACAATTTATCTTAGAGAAAAACCCTGATTACTATGGAAAAGAACCTTACTTCGAAAAAATAACTAACCTCTTCCTTGATTCCGATGCATCATTCGCATCAGTTAAAAATGGAGATGTAGATATTGCTGAAGTACCAGTAGCATACGCAAACGAAACCGTGGATGGTTACCACCTGGAATACTTCGATTCAATTGATGTACGTGGAATCTCATTACCAACACAAATGGATGAAGGAAAACTATCCGCAGATAATTACACTATTGGTAACAATGTAACTGGTGATCCTGCTATAAGAGAAGCATTGTGTATTGGTATTGACAGACAATCATTAGTTGATGGTTCCTTAAACGGATTTGGTAATGTGTCCAAAAATGGTGTAGCAAATCAATTACCATGGTCATTTGAATCCCCATATACTGACGGGGACATTGAAGGAGCAAAAAAAGTTCTTGCAGATGCTGGATGGAACGACACTGATGGTGACGGAATCGTAGAAAAAGATGGTCAAAAAGCTGAATTTACAATTTATTACAATTCAAAAGCAGTTGAAAGACAAGCAATTGCTGTAGCAGTTGCAGAACAAGCTAAAGAACTTGGTATCGAAATTACTCCTGTAGGTGGAAGTTGGGATGACATTACTCCTAATATTCTCAGTCAAGGAGTAGTATGGGGATTCGGTTCAGCAGATCCATTCGCAATCCAACATCAATATGATTCAAGTGTAGCTGGTGTAGGTTTCGATAACCCTGAATGTCTTAACGATTCTGCTGTAGATTCATTAATTGATGCAGCAATGGCCCAAGAGCTTGATAGTTCATACGCTACCTGGTCCCAAGCTTCACAACAAGCAAACTCCAATTATCCATACTTATGGATTGGAACAATGGATTACACTTACTTTGTAAGTGATGATTTAGACATTTCAAATGATACTGCCCTCATTTATCCACACGGTGGAGACATATGGGGTAACATCTACGATTGGAATCGTATCAATGCAACCGAAGCTTAAATTATTTAATTTAAAATGATTTATTTTTATAAATCATTTTTAAATTCTTTTTTTTAGAACAAAGTTTATACAAACTGGAGATGATTAAAATTAACAATAAAAAATTAGCTAAATTTTTAGGATATAAAGCTATTAGACTACTAATTTTATTAATTGTTATTTCCGCAATCAGTTTTATAATGATACAATTATCTCCAATAGACCCTGTTCAAGCTTATCTTGGCCAAAGAATTGTCAGTCAAGAACAATTAGCAATAATAGGTGAATATTGGGGTACAAATTTATCTTTAAGTGAAAGAGTATTAGGTTGGCTTCAAACTTTAGCATCCGGAAGTATGGGTTTTTCATTAATTTATAGAGTTCCTGTAACCGAAGTAATAATGCAAAAATTCACATCATCATTTATTCTTATGGCTGTTTCTTGGATAATATCTGCAGTTGTTGGTTTTGGATTAGGAATACTTGCTGGTGCAAAAGAAGGTAGTTGGACAGATAAAGCAATTAAAACTTACTGTTACATATTACAATCTACACCTACTTTCTGGATAGGATTAGTACTTTTAATGGTCTTTTCCGTTTATTTAGGATGGTTCCCTATTGGACTTTCTGTTCCAATTGGTCAACTATCAGACACAGTAACATTCTGGCAATGGCTATATAGATTAATATTGCCTGCAATTACATTAAGTATTGTAGGAATCGCATCCTTAACCATGTATACCAGAGACAAACTTATCAGTGTTAAAAAAAGCGATTATTTCTTATTTGCACAAGCTAGAGGTGAAAGTTTTTGGGGAATAATAAAAAATCATGGAATAAGAAACATTTTACTTCCGGCAATCACAATTCAATTTTTATCATTCAATGAATTATTTGGTGGGACAATCTTAGTTGAACAGGTATTTGCATATCCTGGAATTGGTCAAGCAGCTGTAGCTGCTGGATTAAGGTCAGATGTTCCATTATTATTAGGTATTGTTATAATCAGCGCTATTTTCGTATTTACAGGAAATTTTATCGCTGACATAATTTATCAATATGTAGACCCAAGATTAAGGAGTGAGGATAATGAGTAAAACTCCTTGGTATAATAAAGGTTTGTTTAGTTCTTTAAACTTAAGGCAAAAAACCCTTTTGACTATAGGACTCACAGGATTGCTTTTATTAATAATTTTCATTAATGGAATGATGATTGATGCTAATTTGCCAACTGATTTTACTATAAAAATGCAACCTCCATCCTTTGAACACCTTTTTGGTACTGATTGGATGGGAAGAGATATGTTCATCAGAACATTAAAAGGTTTGAGTTTAAGTATTCTGATTGGAATAGGTGCATCAATAATTTCTAGTATTATAGCAACAATTTTAGCATTCTTTGCTAGTTTTAACAGTAAATGCGATGAACTTGTATCCTGGTTAATCGATTTATTTGCATCAATACCTCATATCCTATTAATTATGATGATTTCTATCGGATTAGGTAAAGGGGCTTTTGGTGTAACAATGGCAGTGGCATTTTCACACTGGGTGAATTTGACAAGAGTATTGAGAGCCGAAGTATTACAAATTAACACCTCTGAATATGTTGCATTATCTAAAAGATTTGGTAAAGGTAAATTTTGGATTGCAAAAGAACATATTTTACCATTAGTATTATCTCAAATATTCGTAGGAACATTACTTGTATTCCCTCATGCAATTATGCACGAATCAAGTGTAACATTCTTAGGATTCGGTTTATCACCACACGAACCTGCAATTGGTATAATCTTATCTGAATCAATGACATATCTTGCAATGGGCGCTTGGTGGTTAGCATTCTTCCCAGGAGTGGCATTATTGATTGTCGTATTATTGTTTGACATTATAGGAGACAATTTAAAACGATTATTTGATCCTTCAGAGGCGAATAAATAGATTTTGGTGATATTATGGGAAAATTATTAGAAGTAAATAATTTATCAATATCTTTTACACAATATGTTCAAGGATTAAATAGGCACGATTTAAAGGTGATATCCGATTTGACAATAGATGTTGGAGAAAGCGAAATCGTTGCAATATTAGGTTCCAGTGGTTCAGGTAAAAGTCTTTTAGCTCATTCAATCTTAGGTATCTTGCCTTACAACTCCCATGTTACTGGAGACATTAAATATAAAGGACAGATTTTAGACCAAGAATTAAAAGAAAAGTTAAGGGGTAAAGAAATTTGTTTAATTCCGCAATCAGTGAATTTCCTAGACCCCCTTATGAAAGTATCCGAACAGGCAATCGGAGAATGTAAGGATAAAGAGGAATATGCCGCTAAAAAAATAAGGCAAAGGGAAATTTTTGCAAAATATGGATTGGATGAAAGTGTAGACGACTTATATCCTTTCGAATTATCTGGTGGAATGGCAAGAAAAGTGTTGTTATCTACAGCATTAGTAGGTGATCCTACTTTATTAATTGCCGATGAACCTACTCCCGGTCTTGATGCCAAAAGTGTTGAAGAAACAATTGCAGACATCAGAAATCTAAAAGAACAAGGAAAAGGCGTCCTTCTTATTACTCACGAAATTGATGTTGCACTGAAAACAGCAGACAGAATTGCAATATTCTATTCAGGTTATGTTATTGAAATTAATAAAGTAGAAAACTTCAAAAATGCAGATACAGTATTACACCCGTATACCAAAGCTTTAATTAATTCACTGCCAAGAAACGGTTTCAAATTAACCGAAGGCGTCCAGCCATTAGATGAAGTTCCGGGATGCCCATATTGGGAAAATTGTCCTATACGCATAGACAAATGTAAAAACACTAAACCAGACCTTGTTGAACATGATGGGGTAATGATTAGATGTTTCAATTTCAAGGAGGCTAACGATGGAACTTAAGGCGAACAATATTTCTTTTTCATATAATAAGAAAAAACCTATATTGAAGGATATCTCCTTATCTGTCAACAGTAATCAGATTATAGGATTGATGGGAGACAGCGGTAGTGGTAAATCCACATTATGTAAAATAATAGCAGGATACCTTACCCACTATACCGGTGAAGTTACCATTGATGGCAAAAAGATTCCTGATAAGGATTACTATCCTGTGCAGTTAATCTTTCAACACCCTGAAAAGACCATGAATCCTAAATGGAAGATGGATAAAGTATTGAATGAATCATGGACTCCAACTCAAGATTTAAAAGATACTTTCGGTCTTAAAGACAGCTGGTTGACACGTTGGCCTAACGAACTTTCCGGTGGAGAATTGCAACGTTTCAGTATAATAAGGGCTCTTAATCCTAAAACAAAATTCATCATTGCCGATGAGATAAGTACCATGCTTGATGCAGTTACACAAGTACAAATTTGGGAAGCTCTTATTGGCCATTGCAAAGCAAATAACATTGGAATATTGGCTGTTAGCCACGATAAAGATCTACTTGAAGTGTTCTGCGATGATATCTTATATTTTGATGAAATCAATAATCTCTAAAATTATTTAGAGATTTTTCTTTTTTTATTTTTTAATAATTTTTCAGCATAGTTTAAATTGTTTTTTCATGAAAGTATTCAACAACTAAGAATGACAACTGCACATTTTCTAGAATTAAAAATGAAAATGCTTGGACATAGTTTTTCTTTTGTTTAAATTGGCAAGGGCCATCTACATGAAAAAAAGTAAAATTAGAATAGTGGATTTTTCACCATCCCAATTCCAAATGAATTCAAAAAATTACTTGTTTAACAGTTTTCTTGTTTTTTCTTCAAATTCATTGTAATCTGATTTATAGAGCTTATCTTGGATTGGTCTGAACTTATCAAATTCCACTTTAACAAATTCATTAATCTCACTTCGACTGACTTTTCCTTTACCTTCTAAAATTTGATAACCTACAAAGTCTAAAAATTTGTCCAATTGTTCTGCCCAGTCCTTCATGCTCATGGGAATCTCTCTTGTTGCTTGAAGTTCTGCAAAGTTAAGATATAACTCTACAAGCTTATTCAGTTCTGCTAATTCCTCTTCAGACAAGTAATTTTTAGCAATTTTCGCATCACTTAACTGAATTTTGCCTTCCGGTGAATGTTTCCAAGAGGTTAACCCCATATTTTCCTTATCACTGCTTGCACGATTTTTGATTATTTCAGGAGCAGTCATGCCAGATATTGCATAATGAAGTTTGTTTTGGACTTTAGCATAGAATTCTTGAGTGATTTCAGCATTTTTGTTATAATCATGGCTTGTTGCATACAAATCCGTTAATTTTTCATAGAATCTTCTCTCAGAAACTCTTATCTCACGGATTCTTTCAAGCAAATCATGGAAATAATCCTTTCCAAATCTGGATCCGTTTTTCAATAATTCATCATCTAAAACAAATCCTTTAATAATAAATTCTTTTAAAACACCAGTAGCCCAAATCCTGAATCGTGTTGCATTTTTAGAGTTTACTCTGTACCCTACAGAGATGATAGCATCTAAATTATAGAAACCAGTATTATACTTTTTACCATCAGATGCAGTTACTCGAATTTTTCGAGTAACTGAATTTTCATCCAATTCTTCATCTCTAAAAATATTTTTTAGATGATAAGTAATTGTATGCTCTTTTACATTAAACACTTCGGCCATAGTTTTTTGAGTTGCCCACATAGTTTCTCTTTCATGGTCAATGATTACATCCATAGACACCTCGCCTCCATCACCAACATACAATAAAGTTCTTGTTATCTGATTTTCATTCATGAAAAAAACCTCTTTTTAAGTTTATTGATTTAAAACTTATTTAATTCTTGTTTTTTAATCTTAATAAGGTTTTTGTAACAAATAAAAGCAATATTACAGAGTAAGAACAATATTAATAACTAAAAGCAATTTTATTAAAAAAATAATGAAAAAAAGAGGTTTAAAAATTTAAAAAAAAGTAAAATTAGAATAGTGGATCTTTCACCATTCCAATTCTAAATGAATTCAGGATAACCAGTAAGGTCAATCCCAAATCACCAAAGCCGACAGACATCATCAATGTGATAATACCTAAAATAGCCAGGACTACACATAACAGTTTTACCGCAATAGCAACAGTAATGTTCTGCTTAATGATGCTCATTGTCTTGTGGCTTAAAGCGAATAAATATGGAAGTTTAGATATATCATCCTGCATCAATGCAACATCTGCTGTTTCGATAGCCACATCAGAACCTGCCGCACCCATTGCAATACCTATATTTGCACGTGCCAGTGCCGGAGCATCGTTGATTCCATCCCCGACCATGGCCACATCACCAAACTTGTTCCTAATTGTATCCAGGATGTTTAGCTTGTCTTCAGGCATCAAGTTAGAATAGACATAATCGATTCCAATTTCATCTGCAACACTTTTTGCAGCTAACTTGTTGTCCCCTGTAAGCATTACAGTCTGCACACCTTGGTCTTTCAAATCGGCAATTACTTCAGCAGCATTTTCCCTAATTGTATCGGAAACAGTGATGATACCTAAAACCTTTTCGGAGTTACCGACAAATATCAGGGTTTTACCTTCACTGGAGTACCTGTTGATTTCATCTCTGGATATCTCGAAGTTGGATCCTTCAATCAATGACTCGTTTGCGGCATAATATTGCTCGCCGTTGATGTTGGCGATGATTCCTTTACCTGGGACATTCTTAAAGTCTTCAATTGCATCAAATATTATGTTATGTTCATCAGCATAATTGACTACCGCTTGAGCGATAGGGTGAGATGATTGGAATTCCAAGGAAGCTGCAATTTTGACGATATCCTCTTTTGAGTAAGTTTCATCTAAAACTTCAACATCGCTTAACTGGAGTTTTCCTTCTGTCAATGTACCTGTTTTATCAAAGATGACGGCTTTGACATTACGCATTTCCTCAACATAGGTACTTCCTTTAATGATAACACCATTTCTGGTAGCTGAAGTAATGGAAGACACCATTCCGACAGGAGTTGAAATCAAAAATGCACAAGGGCATGAAATTACCAATAGTGAAAGAGCCTTGTAAACCCAGTCAACTAAATTTTGACCGAACAGAAGCGGTGGAACAAATGCTACAATAGCTGCCGCAACCATCATGATTGGAGTATAATACTTAGCCACCTTTTCAACCAAAGTTTCGGTTTCAGACCTGTTGAGCTGGGATCTTTTAACTAAAGTTACGATTTTTGAGATGACTGAATCCTTAGCGGCTTTAGTTACTTTAATTTCCAGATATCCGTCTTCATTAACGGTTCCGGAAAAGACCTCATCCCCAACTTCTTTTAGGACCGGAACGCTTTCACCTGTAATTGAAGCTTGGTTAATGGAAGATGAACCTAAAACGACTTCACCATCCAAAGGCACCTTATCACCAGGTTTTACGATAACAATATCGCCAATATCCACTTCATCAACATTCCTGATTTCCTCTTTGTCTCCAACTTTTACCCTAGCAGTATCAGGAGCAATTTCAACCAGTGACTTGATTGAACGTTTAGCTCTATGTTCGGCATAGTCTTCTAAAAATTCTGCAATATAGTAAAGGAATGTTACAGCCGCACCTTCTTCAGGATGGCCTATGATAAATGAAGCAACACATGCAATACACATTAACATTGCAGGGCCGATGGTGTGTCTTTTGACTAATGAGTTATAAGCCAAAACGGCAATCTCATAACCTGCAATTATAGCGCCCAACATATATGTAGCAGTAACAACAGTTGGTGAAAATGACAAATATTCAAAAACGTGACCCAATACAAATAGGATACCGCTCGCAACGATAATCTGGATTGGTCTGTTTGCAATCAATGGTTTTCCTTCAGCCAACAATTCTCCATCGCCATGGCTGTGCTCATGTCCGTGGTCATGGTTATCATCATCTACACAATCAGGACAGGCACAAAGACTGAATTCAACATCATCATCGTGGTCGTGGTCATGGCAACCGCAATCATCATCTGTGCAAACGTTTTTCTCTTCATGACTGTGTTCATGGTCGTGATCATGATGATGCTCGTGATCATGATGATGCTCATGCTCATGATGCTCATGCTCATGGTCGTGATCATGATGATGCTCATGCTCATGGTCGTGATCATGATTGTGGTCGTGTCCATGGCCATGTTCGTGGCCATGTTCGTGGTCATGGTCATCATCATCTGCACAATCAGGACAGGCACAAAGATTTATATCAACATCTTCATCATAATCAATTTCTTCTCTGTGGTCATATACGCTTAAATCAGTATTTTTCTGATAATCCCTTAATAACTGTTTATCATAATGATTTGGATCTTCACAGTGAACATCCTCACATTCCGGGTCGAAACAGATGTAATTGTAATGTTTCGGATTGCGACAGTTTTCATCTTCACAATCTGAATCATAACACCTATTTTCATCCATAGTATCACCAATTAAAAATTATTCTAATATATGTTCTAGACCTACTTTGTATATCATTTCAATATGATTATCTGTAAGAGAATATCTTGCCATTTTACCTTCTTTTTGGTATTTGACAATATTATTTGCACGCAATATCCTTAATTGATTTGAAACTGTTGTTTGGTTTAAATCAAGTGATTCACAGATATCACATACACATAAATCCTCAAGAGAAAGTAGAGAAATAATTTTTAATCTTGTTGGATTTCCAAATATTTTAAAAAATTCTGATAAATCTGTGTATTCTTCTTCCAAAAGCATTGACTCTTTTACACGAGCAACAACTTCATCATGAGAATCAAATACCTCACAGACATCATCATTTTCGTTTTCAAGATTATTATTTTTCATAGTTATCACATATATTATATATTTACATATTATGATATGTTTATCTATTTAAATTTTGTCATATCATGATATTATGATATGTTGTTTAAAAAATAGTTTACATTAAAAATTGGAAAAAAATAAAAAAATAGGATTAACTACCCTGAAGGTCATGGACTTCCTGACCGATGTAATCTACATCTCTAACCAGCAGAACGTCCCTTGAAAACTCGACATCCCCCAAGGAATGATTTTCCAGGACTTTGCATTCTATGAACTCGTCAATGTAGGCGTCACATACATATTGTGAAGGGATTTTCATTGCATCCCCCTTGTCCATCACCACAAATGCCCCATCAGCGACAAAGACCTGCTTGTTTCCCAGAGATTCCATCCATGCAACTGTTTCATTATCGTAACCTTCATAATAATCCGCAGTTTTAATGTCCTCAATTATCCCATATAATGGAATTGGACCTTCTGAAGATACTGTAATGGATGTTTTAGTTGAATCATCAGTTTCGCTGAAAGAATAAACTAAAACCAATGCCAGAATAGCTAAAAGTACAATCACGATTGCAATAATACTTTTATCATTCATTTCAAAAACCCCCATTTTACGGATTATTTTTTAACCACGCCTATCAATGTTCCGTCGATGACACAGTCGAAATCGACTTTTTCCAGCCATCCCGCTTTGGTAAACATATCCATGAAGCAAACTCCCATAAGAAGACCATCCTCTTTCAATATCTCTTTAACTAAAGCTTTCACTTCTTCAGTATCAACGTCATATTTTGGCATGGACAATCCACCCAACAATACAACAGCATCAGAGTCATGAGGGTCTGAAACTTCATCCTTAAGCACCATAGCATATGGCTTGGATTCGAATTCATGGCAATCATCAATATCCAGCAAAGGAATGAAATGTGTCTCCTTATCCCTTACGGAATAGGCCAAGAATTCTGCAAATGGAGTGCAAACGCCTGGAGATCCGATAAAAGTAATTTTTTCAGCATCCCCGATTTCTTTTTTAAATGTTACAAGCTGTCCATTCAATCCTTTCCATTCGTAAATGTCTTCCATAGTACCACCTTATAAGTTAAATTATATCATTATGCTTTTAAATGTTTTTATTATTTTAATTTCGGCAAGAATCTATTTGAATTTTTTACATAATCCTCATAAGCTTTTCCAAAATCCTTCATCAAGCGTTGTTCTTCCTTTTTGACTTGAACGTTCATTATCAAAATTTCAATTATGAAAACCAATAAAGCTCCTATTGAAAAGATAGCTATCAAAACTCCGATGTGGTATATGAAAACCCCAAGCAACATCGGATTTCTGCAGATTCCGTATGGTCCCTCCGTCATTAAGGAGCTTGTTCTGGGTGCAATTTCATGATTGAATGCATCGAAAGGATTCCCCCCGCCAACATTTTTCATGTAAACGATTGACCATACGCTTAATCCGATTCCGACAATAGCCAAAACAATCACTATAATCCATCTGATTAATCCTATTTCAGCCAGATTCGGACTCCCCGCTGCCAAAAACATTACATAAGGAATTCCGATTATGAAAATTATTAAACCTAGCAAATATCCTATGAAATCACGATTCATGCCATCACCTTCAATAACTATTAATTAATCTCATCATATAAATGATTATTTATATGTTTCCAGAATGCAAAAAGTTATCATTCCCGATAAACATCATCGGGTTGGTTATCATTAAAAATACAGTCATTCAAATTTAAATATTCCTTATTTTTTGTATATACTGATCCTCCGCAATTTGCAGTATTTTTGCATAACCTGGAATCAGCAATGCTCAACAGGCCATTGTCATATATCGCTCCGCCATGACCCTCAGATGTGTTATTGAAAAATTCAGAATAGGTTATGGTCAAATCACCGTCAATGCTAAATATCGCTCCGCCATCATTATCTGCCATGTTATTTGATAATGTGGACTCGGCAATATTCAATATGCCCCTATTTTTGTGTATTGCTCCGCCACCAAACATTCCACTGGCCATATTCTCGGATAATATGGATTCCGTTATATTTATCTCACCCCTATTGTCATATATTGCTCCACCGGATCCATTTGCAGTGTTTTTGGATAATACGGAATTCCTGATATTCAATTCAGCACCACTATATACTGCTCCACCATCATTTATTGCTGAGTTATTGGATAATCTGGAATTTGCAATGTTTACTACACCATTGAAATTGAATATTGCTCCGCCATGACATCCTGAGGCATTATCAGATATAGTGGAATCTTCAATGTTCATCTTACCCCAATTATTGTATATCGCTCCGCCTGCAACATCTGCTGCATTAGATAATATTGATGATTCGAATATGTTTAAAACTCCCTTGAAGTTATATATGGCTCCAACACCATTTTTCAGCACAATATTTTTAAGAGTTATCCGTTTATCAGTAATGTAAAAAATTCGTGCTTTTCCGCAAGCATCAATTGTGTGGCCATTTGCTTCAATGATTAAATCATCAACATCCAGATTAATTCCATCCACATATTCAGACTCTTCATTTTCATCTAAAACTATGTCTGAAGTTAGAAAAATCTTTTTAGCTCCACTATGGATTAAATCATCTAAATATTTAAAGTTTTCTTGCATATCCAACACCAAAACTAATATTAAATATGGAATCACTATTAATTAAACTTACACAATGATTTTTACACATGCTCATTCAACATCCTTAAGCGCTTCGACCATATTTAAATCACTGATTCTATCCGAAAACAATAGATTGACGCCAATTGATATGGTAAATATAATAATTGCGGTCAATAGGATATTTCCCCAAGTCAAGGAGGGAATATAATACAAGGAATCGCCTGCAGCATCCATCATTAACGTCATGAAGTAAAAACCTAGCGGAATTCCCAATATAAAACCTATTGTTGTGAAAATCACGTTCTGTGTTAACAGTAATTTTCTTAAAACGTTTGTCTTGAATCCCAAAACCTTTAGGGTTGCAATTTCCCGCTCCATTTCGGTAAATGACAGGATTCCCAGATTATATAAAATCAGTATAGCCAGCACAACAGCTACAACTGTCACTACATAAACCATCATCATTACTGATTCCGTTACCTTGTCCCAGCTTTTTTTCATCTTGTCAATGCTTGAGATTGATTTGATTGAATCAAAGTTTTCAGCGAAGAACTGTTTGGTCAAAATATGGGACGGTGTGAAGTTCAAGCCTTGATCTTCTAGGGTATCGGGAGACATTATTAAACCTTGAGATATAGGTTCAGCATGAATCTGGCCTATTTTTGAGCTCACCCACTCATCACTTCCGACAATGTGCCATTTCACTTTATCGCCAATGCTTAAGTTAAAAGTATCGGCAAGTTTTCTGGAAACTGAAACTTTTCCCTCATCAATGCCAATCGGATTTTTATTGCTGTCCGTATAGGATATCAAATCCGTGTTATTCGATACCAACAACCCTACCGTGTCTTCCATGCCATTCGCTTTAATTTCAATCGATTGCTGCATGATAAAGCTACCATTGGTCTCATTTAAAATGTAGTACAGTTCCATCGGATTTGCCTCATTTGAAAGCAACAATTTTGACTCGTAATGGCTGATATTATCATATTCCCATGATTTCAGCTCATCCATGCTGTCATTCATACCGAATGCCGCAATTAGCAGTGCAACACATCCCATAACTCCAACTATCGCCATGAATGCCCTGAACTTATTTCTTCTTGCATCTCTCCAATTCCAACGAAGATTGAAACTTAAATGTTTCCAAAACGTTGATCTTTCAATCAGACTATCTGAAGAAACATTCGGAGCTTTTGGCCGTAATGTATTTGCAGGATTTTCCTTTGAAATCCTTCTGCAGGATAAGTATGTAACAAAAACAGATGATGCAACCATCAACACTGCAATATAAACAAAACTCATGTCAAAACCGGGATGCCAGCTTGGCATACTGTAGCTTCTGGCCATTGTCGGATAAAACATTTGGGGAATTATCATAGGTCCTGTAATCAAACCTAAAATAGCTCCCGCCAAGACTGGCCAGAATGCATACGACAGGTAATGCAGGATTATTGTTATGTCCTTAAATCCCACTGCCTTCAGGATTCCAATCTGAGTTCTTTGGTATGCAACAATCCTTGTCATTGTTGTTAAGAGTGTCAGGAAAGTAACTAAAATAAACACAATCGGGAAAACATCTCCAATCATCTTGTGCTGTGCCATTTCATCTGCAAACTTGGCAACACTGAGATGGTCTTCCTTTTTAGTGAATGATAAATAATCGATTGACTTATCAAGTTTGTCTTTAAAATCACTATCTGATTGATTATATTTAACTAACGCCCGGTTATATTCCAAATCGTCAGGATATGCCTTGGCTGAAAGGTATGCAAATCCAATCTCTGAAAAATCAGGAGTCAATGTAGAGGGGGATGATTCATAAATATACTCCGGAGAATAACCTAAACCCTTAATCTCCTTTTTGATTTTATTGTCATCGAATTCAAATGTGATGGAATCCCCGATTCTTAAATCACGGGCATCGGCAAAACGCTTATCCAGCCAAACACCTGAAGCATCTGATGCATTGAAATCTTCACCTTCAGTTGCATAAAACTTGGAAATCGTTCCCTTTTCAACGAAGTGCAGCGTTATATCAGGTTTGTTATCCATCTTTGCAACAGATTGAACAACATACTGCCTATCAGATTCTGTTGCAAATTCGTTTATTTTATCAATTGAAGAGTCATCAAAATCAGTATTGTAAATCCAGCCGTCAGCCATATTAGTCATGGCATAATACTCATCAGAAGTTTGTTCTAGACCATAATACTCGCCATATATTCCGCAGTAAGCAAAGATACCCAAAAATGCCATCAGAAATATTGCAATGAATTGCGTCTTATTGATTTTTATATCCCTCAGCATTTTCTTAGATAGTGACATAATATAATATTAGAAAAATGAAATATAAAAAACTCACTTTTAATTGATGGAAGGTCCTATTAAAATGAAAGTTCAACAAGAGAACAATGAATGCAAAAGGATGATTTACATTAACATTGCCGATTTGCAAATATTAATCCAATTGAAAATAGGGATGTATATCAAATAACCAAATAATAATCAAAATAAAAAAAAGTAATAGTTAATGTGAAATTAATCTAATTTCACAATAACATTTGAGGTAGAAATCTATTCTCCACTCTTTAGAGATTCAACCATATCCAAGTTCTTAATCTTACGTGAAAACAACAAGTTCACAAGTATTGACAATGCAAAGGTTATTGCAGCAGATATCAATAAGTTTGTAATTGATATTGAAGGTAGAATGTAGAATGAATCTCCTGAAGACTCCCACATTATTTTTAGGATGTAATAACCTACCGGAAGGCCGATTATAAATCCAATGGCAGTAAACCACAAGTTTTGAGTAAGTAAAAGTCTTCTTAGAGCTCCACTCTTGAATCCTAAAACCTTTAATGTGGCTATTTCACGTTCGATTTCTGTAAATGACAGCAAACCTAGGTTATATAGAACAACAACGGCCAAAACACTTGCAAAGAAGATTAAAATGTAAATTGCTAACCACATTGCCTCAGTTAGTTCATCCCAACTTGAAACCATATCTCTGATTGAATTAACTGATTTGATGGCTGAATAATTTTTATCAACATGCTCAGCGGTTACAATGCTTGTCGGAGTGTAATTTAAATCCAAATCCTCTAGCTTGTCTTTTGACATGATGAAACCTTGTGAAGTCGGATCTGCATGAATCTTATCAATTGTTGTGTTTACCCATTTGTCTGAGCCCATAATGTGCCATGTTACAGTATCTCCAACATCAACATCCAACAAATCAGCCATCTTTTGAGAAATTGACACTTCATCATTTCCTATACTTATCTCATTCCAATCATAATCAGTTGGAGTAATTAAGTCTGTATGATTTAAGACAAGCAGCGAACCTGACTTTTTAGCCGAAGACGATTCGATTTCAATAGCTGATTCCATTATCTTATCACCGTTTACATCGTCTGCAACATCATCAATTTCTGATAGGGTAGCCTCTTCATCGATTACCAATTTTGAATCGTAATGATTGATTTGATTAAATTCCCATTCTTTTAAATCATTCATTCCGTCATACATGCCGAATGCAGAGATTAAAAGTGCAGTACAACCCATAACACCAATGATTGTCATCAATGCCCTGAACTTATTTCTTTTAGCATCACGGTAATTCCAACGTGCATTGAAAGATAGTTTTTTCCAAAAGCTGAATTTCTCAACAAACCCTGATGTTGAAACCTTAGGTGCCTTTGGTTTTATTGTATTGGCGGGATTTTCCTTTGAAATATTTCTAACTGCAAAGTATGAAACCGCCAAAGACATTATAATCATCAAAGCGGTTACATATATGAAATTCATGCTCCATGCTGGATCCCATGAAGGCAACTTGTAAGTTGCACTCATTGAAGGCAGAAAGAGCTTAGGCAATGTAAGAGGACCTAAAATCAAACCTAAAATAGACCCAATCAAAACCAGCCAGAATCCATATGAAATATAATGAATCATTATTGACCTGTTTGTAAACCCACTGGCTTTCAAAATACCGATTTGTGTACGTTGATGAGCAATGATTCTTGTCATTGTTGTCAAAAGAATCAACATTGCAATCAGGATAAACACAACCGGGAAAATATCAGCCATCATCTTGTGCTGGTCCATCTCTTCAGAAAACTGACTTACGCTAGTATGCTCTGACCTTTCAATGAATGAGTTATAATCTCCATCCAATTCATCTGAGAGCAAATCGTCATACTCACCAGGTTCCCCATCAAATTTCACATTTAATACATTGTATGGAACATCATCTAACGGGAATGCCTTATAGGACATATAGGCAAAACCAATTTTATTAAAATCGGGAATTACAGAGGATGTTGAAGCGTGATATACATATTCGGGAGAATAACCGATTCCCCTAATTTCCTTTTCGATTTCCAATCCGTTGAATTTGAATGTGATGTTGTCTCCAACTTTCAGGCCTTTTGCATCTGCAAAGCTTTTGTCAAGCCATACCCCATCGCTATCGCTGACATTTAACGGTTCGCCATCCATCAGATAGAACTTTGATATTGTATTGTTTTCCACAAAATGCAGCTTAACCTCGGGATCATTTGAAAAATCTGCAACCGAATCCAAGACCAACTGTCTTTCCGAAGCTGTTGTTAAGCTTAGATTATTGACTTTATCAACAAAATCATCACTCAAATCGGCTGCATAAATCCAACCATCCGCCAGATTTGTATCATTATAATAATTGTTACTGTTGACTTCAAGACCTACTGATTCTCCGCCGACACCAGCAAAAACAAAAACACCTAAAAATGCCATTAGAAAAATAGATAGAAATTGTGTTTTATGCTTCCTGATGTCTCTCAACATCTTTTTGAAAAGCATCAAATCACCAGTCTAAATCAGTGACCTTTTTTGGATTTTCACTAACAACAACACTTTCAATCTGGCCGTTTTTAATTCTTATTACCTTATCAGCGGCCTCAGCAAGTATTGCGTTGTGAGTTACAATTACAACTGTAGTATTCTGGCTGTTGCTCATGTCTTGAAGCAAACTTAAAATTAGCACACCTGTTTTTGAATCAAGCGCTCCTGTCGGCTCATCACATAAAAGCATTGTAGGCTTTTTGGCGACTGCACGGGCAATTGATACCCTTTGCTGCTCACCACCGGACAATTGTGCTGGAAATTGGCTTGCATGGTCCTTAAGTCCAACGGAGTCTAAAACTGCAAGTCCGTCAATATCCACATCAACAATATCCTTCATCAGCTCCACATTTTCAAGGGAAGTTAAATTCGGAATCAGATTATAAAACTGAAATATGAAACCGACATTTTTTGCTCGGTATTCAGTAAGCTGATTATCATCAAATTTTTCTACATTCTGTCCATTTACAATAATCTGACCGGAGGTTACTGAGTCAAGACCTCCCAGGAGATTTAAGAGTGTTGACTTGCCCGCACCAGACGGTCCGAGAATTACAACAAATTCTCCTTCGTCAATTGTAAAATTAACATTATCCATAGCTTTTAAGATGTGATCTCCAGATTTGTATTCCTTTACCACATTTTTAAATTCTATAATTGTACTCATTAATATGCCTTCTTTAATTAATTATACTTATATTTTATTTTTTTAATATATAAAATTTAGGTATGCCTAAAAATTATTAAAATTACTATAAAAATTAGAATTATAAGAAAAATTTCCTCAATTTTTCTTCATCAATCTTATAATTATCGACTACATTCCCATTTTCCAAATGTAGAATATGGGAACATGTTTCCATGATTAATTCGAAATCATGAGTTATGATAAAAGAGGTAATGCCTAAGCTTTGAAGATAAATCAGGTTTTCGCTGACTTTCATCATATTTTTTAAATCAAGCCCGCTTGTTGGCTCATCAAAAATCAATATTTCTTTTTCAGATGCGATTGCTGATGCAATGGCCACCCTCTGCTTTTCACCACCTGACAATGCCATAGGATGTGCATCTTTTAAGTGAATTAAATTTAAATTAGTTAAAATAGTCTTGGCCAACTCTTCATTTTCTTCATCCATACTCAACAATACTTCATCCATGACGCTTTCAGTAAATAACTGATGGTTTACATCCTGCATTACCATGTAACTTTTCTTCAATAGCTCTTTTCGTTTTAATATTTTATCGTTAATGATTAATTCCCCTTTACATGACCTTTTAAGGCCACATAAACAATTGGCCAATGTTGATTTTCCAGCGCCATTCTTGCCTATGATAGCAATTATCTCATTTTTAGGAATTTTAACATTATCAATACCTAAAACCCGAGTCCCGCCATATTTAAAATTGAAATTTTTTAGTTCTAGAAATTCAAGGTTCTTTGAATAATATTGCTTGCATTTTGCAGTTAAATTATTTAAATCCAATTGCCTTAATCCTAAATCTCGATGACTAATATCTTTAAATTCAGAAGAGGACCATTCTTTGGCTATTTTTCCATCTTTAACGAACAGCACCCTATCAACAACTTCACTCAAAAAGAATAATTTATGCTCTGCAATGATAACTGTTTTGCCTTGAGATTTCCAGTTTCTTATTATCTCTTCAAATTCCCAACTAGATTGTGAATCCAAGTTAGATGACGGTTCATCCAGAATAATTATTTCAGGACTGACAGCTGATACTGAAGCACAGGCTATTTTTTGCTTTTCACCACCTGACAAATTAAAAATGCTTTTATCCAATAAATGACTTAACTTGAAGTCAGAAACCACATTATCTAATCGTTTTTTAATCTCGGTTTCTTCAACAGCCAAGTTTTCACATCCGAAGACTATCTCACTTGTTGTATCGACATTGAAAAATTGGGTTTTTGGATTCTGAAAAACAGATCCGATATGCTTGGAAATTTCATAAATTGGCATTTCACTCAGCAGATTATTATTCAAATAGACATCACCCGCTCGTTTTCCATCAAAGAAATTTGGAATGAGGCCATTTAAAAGACGTGTTATGGTAGTTTTTCCACAACCTGACTCTCCACAAAGCAAAATCACTTCACCTTGCTTAACATTCAGATTGATATTATCTAAATTATTTTTTCCATCTTCTCCATATGAAAATGAAACCTCTTCCATCTTAAGCAAACAGAGCACCTCCAATAAAGTAATAGGCATAAACTCCCAAACCAATAATCGCAATTGAAATAAACAAATAATCCATCATATTAAACCTAACAGAAAGTAAGTGAGTTCTTTTTTGAGGATTGCTAAGGCCTCTTGTTAGGGAAGCGGCAGATAACTCATCTGCAGTCTTAACAGCACTGATTAAAATTGGAATCATATAAAATTCAATTAATTTTAAGGGGGATTTGAGGGATTTGAAAGTCAATCCAAATCCTCTCATTTTCATAGCATCAGTTATGGACCTGATTTCTTCATAAACAGATGGGATATATCGAAATACTACTGAAAGAGGAATTATAATGTCTCTTGGAATATTGCTTTTCTCCATTGAAGCTATAAATTCGCTGACTTTTGTTGTTGATATTGTATAATATCCCATCATAAGAATTGGCAACATTCTAGTAGCAGTATAACTGAACGCTATCAACAATACTGATAAGATACCAGTTGCAGTAGGAAGAATAGCTATTTGAAGGAATCTTGCTATTATAAATACTAGAATGTAAATCAATGCTGCCTTTTTATAATTTGAGAAAAATAAACAAACGAATGGAATTAAAACTAAAATCCCACTGACATAAAAAGGTGCATCATTAAAAACCATGAAGCTTAAAATAACAAGAATTATTATTTTAGTTCTTGGATCTATACTTAGTTTTAATTCCATAATTTCACCTTAAGCAATACCTGCTCTTTGGAAATGTTTTTTCAATACTATTTTTCCAATGTATGCACTTATCAAACCAAAAATAAAAGTTAAAACAATCATAACTATCAAAGTATTGGTTTGTAGGAACGGTGCAACAACATTAACATAATCGTTTCCCATAGATGTGCGCATAGCTTCCATATAAGCGTCCCTTAAAATGAAAAATGGCAACATATTGCCCATGATTCCTAAAATAAACACTCCATGACTAATAATGGAATTTTTGATTGAAGAGTAATTTCCCATTTTCAAGATATAATCAGCAATAAATGCACAGACAGTAAATGTTACTATAGGAACCCATGTATGACCGCTTAAAAACATTACAAGCCCTAGAATAAAACCTAATAGGGTAACCATTCCAAATTTGGAAACCCTTGTTAAAAACAACATGTATGGAATTCCACAAATCAATGCCGCCAGAACCGGCAGCGCCAGCATTACAATCGGAATGTAACCTAACATTCCGAAAAGAAATATCAAAACTATAATGATTACTGCGAATATACCGACAGTAATCAAATCTTTTACATTTAATCTTTCACTCATTAGAATTTCTCCTATTTTTTTAATAATTTAATGAAATTAATGTAGAGAATGTTATATTTTCCATTCTCCACTTAAACTTTGCAAATCAACCATTTTCTTAAATAAGCCACCGTTAGCAATCAATTCTTCAGGTGAACCTTGTTCAGCAATCCTGCCTTCATCCAATACTACAATTTTATCTGCATTGGCTATTGTACGCATCCTATGGGCTATGATGATAACAGTCTTGTTTTTGATTAGCTCAGACAATGCCTTTTGAATTTTGGATTCGTTTTCAACATCTAAAAATGAAGTTGCTTCATCCAAAAGGATGACATTAGCATCCTTAAGCAATGCTCTTGCAATTGAGATTCTTTGCCTTTGGCCACCAGATAAAAGTTCACCGTTTTCACCAATGACAGTATCATAACCGTTTGGAAGCTTTTGAACAAATTCCTCACATTCCGCAAGTCTTGCCGCCTCAATCACCTCTTCATCTGTTGCGTCTTTCTTACCAACACGTATATTTTCTAAAATCGAATTGTTGAATAGAATTACATCTTGGAAAACTATTGAAAAGTTCTCTAAAAGTTTTTCAGAATCCAATTTGGATAAATCCTGACCGCCGAGTGATACTGTACCGGAAACCGGATCCCAAAATCTTGCAGCCAGCTTTGAAACAGTGGATTTACCACCACCGGATGGTCCGACAAGCGCTGTTACTTCACCTTGCTTTGCAGTAAATGAAATATCAGTTAGGACATCTTTCAAATCATCATAATTGAAATCAACATCCTTAAATTCCACATCATAACCATCCAATGAATAATCGGTTAAACCACCTTCAATTACTAGACTTTCAATTTCTTTAGTTCTCCATATTTTCATGTCCATCATGAAAATTTCAGATAAAAACATCAATCCGTTCTCAACAGGAGCATAAATTGTAGCAGAAGCTATCAAAAATATCAAAAGTGTATAAAGGGATACCTGTGAGTTCACAATTAAATATGAACCTAATAGAATCACAGAAACAATTCCAAGGTTTAAGACAACTTTGCCTGTGATAACTCCCGCTGAAGCCATTAGCTCCGCTTTTATTCTTGATTTTTCAATTTTTGATGTTAAGTTGCTGATTTTACCGAAGTATTCGTTTTCATAATTGTATGACTTCAAATCCCGAATAGATTCAATGCATTCCTGCATAGCATCTCCACAGTCAAGCAAATCAGCCATTACAATTTCTCCACCTTTATAAATGAGTATTTTTGAAGCATATAATATTGCAAATGCAACAGGAACCGGCCATAAAAGGGCAATAGCCAGTCTCCAATCAAATGTGAAGAGTCCAATGGCTACCAGAATCAAAGAGATTATGGAACCCAACAATTGCGGAACTGCATGTGAGAAAACATGCTCCAAATCAGTGCAGTCATTCATGATAGTTGAGGTCAGATCAGCCAAATCCCTATTTTCAAAGAATGATAACGGAAGCTTCCTTAAGTTCTCACCAAGATTAATCCTTCTGTTTTCGCTTTCTGTGTAGGTTGTATTGAATACAAAATGATATTGTTTCCAGGCAAAAGCAAAGATAATGCCTAAAACAATCAATATTAAAACGATGAACATTCCAAGATTCGGTTCTATGATTTCCCCACCGGTCAATGGCTCTACCCATAAATAAAGAAGCAGAGCATACAAACCAACCGGCAACATGAATGAAATGTTTAAAAGGGCAGTATAAAGAATACCTTTGATTAGATTATCTGAACCGTATTTTGTGAGTCCAAATCTTCGTGTAAAGAATTCTGATATCATTGTACCACCTCACTTTTTACTTTCCATTGAATGGATTGGTTGAATTCATCCCACATTCTTGAATAAAGTCCACCATCCTCAACTAAGCTGTCGTGATTTCCTTGCTCAATAATTCGGCCATTTTCAACTACATAAATTTTATCTACATTTTTAACTGTGGATAACCTATGAGCAATCATGATAACAGTCTTGTCTTTAGTGATTTCTGAAATTGCCTTTTGAATCATATATTCATTTTCAGGGTCGGCCAATGCAGTTGCTTCGTCTAAAATAATAATTGGAGCATCTTTAAGTATTGCCCTTGCAAGAGCAATCCTTTGTTGTTGGCCTCCGGAAAGATAAGTTCCTTCGGTTCCGATTACTGTATCAATCCCATCAGGCAGCTCATCGATAATGTCATCACATTGAGCCAGACTCAATGCATTTTTAACATCATCCCTTGAAGCTCCTTTACGGCCA
>NZ_JBGUWC010000050.1:0-6752 GCF_045220775.1 Methanobrevibacter sp. | reverse complement strand
GTTTATGATTACACTAAAAAAAAGAAGTGAGAATAAATAATATAAATCAATTAATATATATTATACATTGTATGTTTAATAATAGATTGTTCCAAAAATTCTGCCGAGACCGAAACGTAAAAGAATCCACAAAACAAGGATACGAATCAGCCCTAAAAAACTACATGGAATACCACCAAGAAACACTAACCACCCTCATCGATGAAGCACTAGCTGAAGAAAACCAAGGCATACCATTAAAAAACAGGAAACTCAAAAAAAGACTACTAAACTACCGCAACTACCTACTCAAAAGCAAAAGCAGCCCAAATACTGTCCGAACATACTTCAGCAAAGTCAAAACATTTTATCGTCATTTTGAAATTGAAATACCCACACTACCTGACGTTAAATACAATAAACTATACGAAACCAACTACCTCGACCTCCCCACTAAAAAACATATTCGTCAAGCATTGGAGATTGTTGGTGTGGATCTACGAGCAGTCATATTATTCATGTCCAGCAGCGGCACTGCTAAAGCCGAAACATTATCATTAACTGTGGAACAATTCATTACAGGTACACAGGATTATCATGATGGCGGAGATATCGAAGTAATCCTAAACACTTTGGAGCATAAAAGGAATGTGGTTCCTACATTCTATTTGAAAAGGATTAAGACCGATAAATATTATTATACTTTCTGTAGCCCTGAAGCTAGCCGTGAGATTGTTAAGTATTTGAAAACAAGACCTGGTGTTAAACTATCTGACCCTTTATTTGATTTTAGTGCTTCTACTTTATTAGCTAGGTTTCAGGAGATTAATGACGGTATGGGTTGGGGTTTCAAGGGTAAGTATCGTTTCTTCCGCAGCCATACTCTCCGGAAGTTTCATGCATCCAATATTGGTTTGAGTGCGGAGTATATTGATGAATTACAGGGTAGGAGTAAGAATATGATTCATGAGACTTATATTAAAACTAATCCTGAGAAGTTGAAGTCTATTTATAAGTCTGCTATGAAGAATGTTATGATTAGTGAGGAGAATATTCCTGATATTCAGCATCAGGAGTTTAGTATAACAATTAACATTTTCTTGTCTGGTAAAGAGTATAATATATTCTAAAACTAAAGCCACACCATTGTTATTAGAGCTATTAAACTATTGTCTGTTTTTATATGGTTACTGTGTTAAAATCGTTGTTGGATAAGTAAATGTTAATTTTTAATGAATCTTAAACCGTTGATGAATCTGAAGTTTCCGGTGTCCATGTGGCGTAACATTCGGCATAATTCTGCTGGAGGTACTTCTTCGATTTTACTTGTTAGTTCGTTCTCATCACTTATCAAGTTAATGGTTTGTTCATTGTAGTCTAGTTCTATTATGATAGATTCTGTTTCGTCACCTACTGTGAATATATCGGTGTCGTCGAATCTTTCATCTGTGTATAGGTTGAAGTCAGTGAATTCTTGGAATACTTTGTCTAGGGTGTTGCATGGGAATTTTAGTTCTACTAGTTCGTTATAATTGATATTCTTTTTTGTTGATTGTATGTTACTATTCCTGTATAAGTCGTGGATGACGTGTAGTTTGGCTCCGTCTAGGAATAAGTGTTGTCCTCGTAGTATTTTGAAGTCTTTGGTGGTTAGTTTTTCACAGTTGAATTCGATTGTTTTGTTTAATGTGTCTACTGTCCGGTCGAGGTAGTAGTTTAGTTTTTTGATTACTATTTCCATTGCTTCATCAGGTCTTCTGAAGATGTAATCGTCTTGTTTTAGTTCTTGGTCGTATATGTAGCCGATTAGTCCGTCTTTGATTTGTGGTATTAGTGGGTAGGTTATGTCGCCTGTGTTTATGTGGAATGTTATTGTATCTTTTATTGTGTCTATGTCCGTGTTTTTTAGGTTGAATATTTCACTGGCGTTTCGGCCGTATGTGTAGATGATTTTTAGCATGAGGTAGTTTTTATAGTTGTCCTCGTGGATGTAGTATAATAGTTCGTTGAATTTGGTTTTTATTAATTTCAATTTAATCCCTTTATTTATTTTATTTATTATTTGGTTAATATTATCTTTAATAGCCCTCCACTTATAAATGTTTTTCTAAAACACATGGACGACTACTTTTAACATACAATATAGTAATATCCTCAAAAATATCCCAATCATTCTCATTACAAATACTAAAAATATCCTTCAAAATACCACTATTGATTTTATTCCGTTCATCAAAACTATAATTTCCTTTATAGAATAAATTATATGTAGGTTCACCATTAGGGAAACATAACTTAACATCATCAATATCATACCGGTAAGTTAATTCATTAAGAATATAATCCTTTAACCGATAATAATCCTGATATTTAGTATAATATGGATTATACTCCCCATAAACATATAATATATTCGTAGTCATTTTACTATTCCTATCTTCTTCAGAAGTAGCCATGAACGGTTTAACCCAACTGAAACCCATATCAGTTAACACCTCAGCTTCAGGGTTAAACTGCTCCAAATACTTAATCAAATCTTTCACTGTATCAAATTTCACAATTAACACAACCTTACAATCAAACCAACAAAACCGATAACCATAAAAGTCACCAGCATTATTAAACCTATTACATCCCTCATAATTAAAACACTATTTCTTTTTATATGTTATCTCCAATTCCGGATAAGATTTACTCAACTTATTCAAATGATTAATAGCTAACCGTTCATCATACCGTTTATATTTACGCCAACTAGCATGCTCACGAAGATTAACATACTGCTCCCCAATCAATTCATACAATACACAGAACCCAAATACTCCCAGAAACATTGCACCAACCGCTCCCACGACAATACCAATGCCTGTGAAGATATATAATAAATCAGCAAATATCATATCTGTTATTCCTCCGCTCTTTTTCTTTTACGACCCGCTTCACGATATAACTGATTGCATTTGTATTCCATGAAATCCAATATTAAGTTTAAATCGTTATCTTCATCATCAAACCAGTCATGGTCTCCATTATCTGTTTTATAAAAAGCACCCATTAAGGGTAAGCGTAAACCTCCTTGTATCTGGAAATACTCCCTTAAATTCTTTAAGGTTTTTTTAGCTTCACCAACATTATCTAAGCGTGTGTGAATAATTAATCTAGGTATGGAATTACAGCCACTAGGATCAGTTAATAGGGAATGCCTATAAATTTGAATGTCTTCATCTTTTAAGTCATCCCTAACAATTTCAAGGAATTGAGTTACTAATTCTTCCACATAATCAGTGTTGCCTTTAATACTTTCATCACATATTAAATTACCTAATTTTCCTAAAGGCAAATCTTTTATCTCATTTACTGGTACTCTTTCTTCTGTTGCAATATCAACAATCATAATTTTACCTCCATCATATTTGGATAATATCTGTTTAATAAATCTTCACGACCGATTATACGTAACCATTCCCTGAATTGTGTATGACTTATCTTTCCAGGTAACACTCGAAAAGCGAATATTTCATCCACCATTTTAGGTGTTAGATAAGTATCCTGGAGATACTTAATATAATCGTCTATTTTCTTATACTGCTCTGAATCTTCAAGATTATTCAACTTGAGTATTGTTTGATAATAATTTAATTCACGTAATGTATCGTAAACTTTCTCATATGGGTCTTTCATACGTGTCTCCCGTTATTGTAACGGTTAATGAATCGTTCATCATAACTATAATAGCTTAAAGGTATGACTACCTTGAATATCCTACAATTACCTCTTATAAAAGTTTCCGGGTCAGTATATAATATAGGATCCTTACTTATCATAGCTGCCTCTTTAACAGCTGGAACCACTTCCTCCGGAGATATATTATACTCCTTTAAATAATGCCTATGGAATGGTCGGAAACAATCATATGCGAATTTTTCATTAACATATTTAAATTCAAAATAAACATACGGCAAATCATCAACATTATCGGGGACATAATGATACTTGGGCCATGGATGATTAATCCATCGGCTACCCCATTCAATTTTCTCAACACCTTTATTAATACTATAACCTTTACCGTATACATGATAATCCGGATAGTATCGTCTCATTTTCCTGGTGATTTTATGAACCAATTTACCTAAAAGGTATTCTCTTTCTTGTTCAAAGGAAGCTAATTTATCCCCTATATATTTGGCACTATAACAAGTCATTTAAAACCCCCATCATCATTTTTTTTAGTAGTATGTTTTTGTGAATCTTACTTGATCTCTCCTATCCTTTTCGGGGATAGGTTCAATACCTAAATCATCCCTTAGTTTATCAATATCTATATGATTCCGGTTTGACAATATTTCCTCATCAATTATTCCATCTATCTTTTCTAAACCGTTACCTTCTGGTTTATCATGTTTTAAATGTTTCAACATTTCTTCTAAGTGAGGGTCTGGTGGATAATCCTTAACATTAACTAATTTTAATTCAATACTGTATTGATTATTCTCAGTATCCCTATGGAACCACCATTCCACATTATATTTATCTTTAAAATAATTTATTGATGATTCTCCTTCCTCTGCAAGTTTTAATTTAGTGAGATACTTATCGAAAAACCATTTATCAAATTCGTCTACAGTTATATCAGAACACTCATTAAAATCCAAGACTAATTTACTACTAATCATTTATTCCATCTCTATATTACAACCGGTTATGCAAGTTTGATCCGGATTGTCGTCGAATATTTCATTTAGCAATTCTAGTTTTCCTTGATACTTGGCGGCTTTTAATCTTGCAATATAATCTTCGTTAGATATGATTACATAATCATCAATATCAATGGGTTTACCGTCTTTTCTTTCTAATATTAACTCAGATGGGGTTATAAAATCTTCAATGTTTTCAGGAATATTTAATCTTTTTTTTATCCCATAACTTGGTTCCAAATATTTTGTTTTTAATTTATATACTGATTCTTCAATACTCATATTAATCCCATCATTTTTTTTTAGTTTTCGTATTCTTGATGACTCCATTTTTTGTAGGCGTCAAAGTAGAATGTGTTTTTAGTATTATCATAAGTGATTTCATAATATAATCCATCGGGTACTGTAGTGGATAGTAAGGCCTTGTTATTTCCTAGTATACTAGCCATCCACACAATATAAACATCAGTTTCTTTTAGTTGGTAATTATCGGTTACTTCAACTAAGCTATTGTAGTACTCTATTACCATGTCAGTTGCTTTTTCCATGAATTCCTTATCTTCCATTTTTATTAATCCTCATTTTATTGTTTTTATGAATTTTTCAGCGCATCCTTCATCATAGAATACACCTAAAATATTAAAACCTTCAGGTGTTATCTTATATACTATCCATGTTTCTGTGCCTTCACGGATAATATGTTCTTTATCAGTAGCTATTAATCGTGGTTTGTCTTTATTTTTAACAGTGTCTTTAGCCATTAATTCTAATGTTTTTTGAGGGTCGCCCAATGAGTCATACATTACTTTTTCGAATCCTGTCATGTATGCTTCGAAGAAATCATCACCATCATATGAAGGTTCCTTTATGCACTTTTTACTTTCCTCAACTATTCCTCGATAATAAATATGTCTAGCTAATTCTTCAGTGGTTGGTACCTTCGATTTATGATATTGTTCCTCGTGTACTCGTCTGTCATGTGCATCGTAAGGGTCGTAACCTACATATTCCCCATTATCATCATAATATGCCATTTTGTTTTATTCCTCTTCTTTTATTTTTTTCATGATTTTATCCTGATCTATTTCTATTTCAATTACAGTCACCATTTTTTTAAACACTACCTCAAATTCAAAATTTTCAGTGGGGATAATTTCCACTTCAAAACCAGGATACATTTCTTCTAATTTTTCTTTTAGAAAACCAGTATTAACTGCAAAAGAACATAACTCTCCATTTCGAGGTAAGTTTTTAGTTACTTCTTTGTATACCCATTCACGTAAGTTTCGTGCTACATCCTCGGGTATGTCTTTGATTTGATTTTTCAATTTCTGATTCTCCTCCCACAATTCATTTAACAAATCAATTACTTCATCGGGGTATAATCTATTTTCACCCCTTGGTCTTTTTTTATCATATACTACTGGATAGTCATCTTCATCCCAATAAGACTCAATAAACCTGTTATTACTTTCACCTAGAGCCATTCTTTAATCACCTGAATATTTTTTTTAATTTATTCTCATCCTCGACTGTTAAGTTGAATGTATTGGTGATTATGTTAATGTCTTCGCAGGTTACTTTTATTTCACCTGTATTCAGTTTATGACATAAATCATCCATCATCTTATCTGTTAGTGTTATGGGTTCAGTGTCTGGGCAGAGGTATTGTTTTTTAGGCATTCTTACATTCAGTAATTCTGGGAAGTATAGGATGTAACCTTCCTTTGTTTTACCATATGTGTATCCTTTCATTATTTCATAGTCTCCAGTATTTTATCTTGGTAGTGTCTTTGTGAAGTATTAAGATTATGTATTGTATCTTGTTGTTTAATTGAAGTTACTATTTATTTTACAATATTTCATAAACGATAGCTACATTCATTCACTTATTTAACTGCTTCGAATGTTAAGTAATCCTTGCGGAACTCATTATTCAAAGTCTCCACTATAAATTCAGTTAACTCTTCAGCCATATCCTCATCTATATCATCATCAGTACACGTCATTTTTATTTTCAGTATTGTCTCTAAACTCATCGAGTAGCCCACCCTAATATTGGATCATCATCAAATC
>NZ_JBGUWC010000049.1:0-27012 GCF_045220775.1 Methanobrevibacter sp. | reverse complement strand
GAACTTAACAACAACATTAGCAAGAGGATTGCCTTGAGCATCAACAACACTTACAGCATAAGAACCATTTTGATAGGTCATAACAAGGTCCTGACCAGTTATATTAACATTTGCTTTATTAACTGTTACAGTAGCCTCTACAAATGCAGATTCATAATAACGGTTGCCTGCAAAGGTAGCATTTACTGCATATGAACCGGGAGCCAAATTAACAACTAAGCAAGCATTACCATCGTCATCGGTCTTACGATTATAAAGTTTACCATAAATACCAACTTTAATAGCAGCACCCGCAATAGGACTATTATTAGCATCAGTCAAAGTAACAATCCAACCATTGCCATCTTTATATGACATGACAATATTATCACCAGACAAAACAGAAGCGGCCTTATTAACAGTCACAGTACCATTAACAAATGCAGACTCGTAAATATCATCACCTTCAAAGGTAGCATTCACAGCATATGAACCAGGAGCTAAATTAACAACTAAACGAGCAACACCATCGTCATCGGTCTTACGATTATAAAGCTTGCCATAAATACCAACTTTAATAGCAGCACCCGCAATAGGATTACCATCAGCATCAGTCAAAGTAACAACCCAAGCAGAACCATCTTTATAAGTCATATTAATGTCTTCAGCAGTTAAACTTACAGAAACTTCAGTTATTTCATTAATGTCAAGGGTTGCTTTCACATTGTTGTCTGAAAGAACAGTAATTGTGTCTTGACCTGCGTTTTCAAATACATAATTAAAGTAACCGATGCCTTCACTGATTACAACGGAACTAGGTTCGATGCTATTGATATTTGAAGTCACATCAACTGTGTAATCTGGCAATTCAACAATATCTTCAGTTACATTGTCTGTAAATAGAATAAGATATTCTTCACTGGCAGATACGGTTGTTGGTCCATCAATAGTTAATAATACGATATTTGTCGGTACAGTTAAGGTATTTTTGCTTACCCCAATGATTTCGTTGAAATCAGGGTCGTTTGTTCCCCAATAGTTGTAGTTTGCTGTTGAACTTCCTGGATAATAAAGCACATGTCCGGTAGTCATGTTTGCAACATTATTGTCAAATATTGAGTATGTAATGGCACTTGCACTAGATCCTGTGGTATATGCTGCAGCACCTTCTTCATTAGCCTCATTTCCTTTGAAGATAGCTTTGGTTATTTTCAAGGTTCCTGTGGAATAGATTGCTCCACCTTTGTTAGCCTTATTGTTTATGAAGACGTTGCTTTCGATTGGGTAGTTGTTGGAACCAATTGAAGTGCCGACATATAATGCTCCACCGTTTGTGGTTGCTTCATTATCAATAAATGTGTTTCCAGTGAAGTTATATGCTTTACCTGATTGTAAAGCTACTGTAGAGTATAATGCTCCACCGTTAGCAGCTTTGTTTTCTTTAAAGACATTGTCTATATATTTTGTATTGGATCCAGTAGAGTATATTGCTCCACCAGGTCCGGTAGCAGTATTTTTCTCAAAAGTGTTGTTAATAAAGGTAGCAGCTATAGTTGAATATATTGCTCCAGCAGTATCTGCAGCATTTTTAATGAATGCGGAGTTTGTAATGGTCATTGATCCTGCTGCAGCGTATATTGCACTTCCGTATGCTTTATTTTGAGCTGAAGTTACTGTGTTGTCTTCAAAACGGCTGTTATCGATAGTGATTGCACTGTTAGTGTATCCTCTGATAAGGCCATATGTAGTACTTAAAGTTTCCATGGTATTGTTTGTAACGTTCACGTTTGTAAGTGCTAAAGTGCCCATGTTGTAGATTAATCCGTTAACGTATCCTGCAGTGTAGTTTTCGATAACTTTATTGTTGGAGAAAACTGTGTTTTCAATGTTTAAAGTTCCGCCATTGTTATCGATTAATCCGAAGCAGTATGATTGAGTATTTGTAAATATGTATGAGTCTACAAATTTACTGTTTGTGATTGCAAAGGTACCTGCATTGTAAATTCCTGCAGCAAGAGCCTTTTCGGTTGTATTCACGTTTTGATTTAAAGTGAAGGTAACATTGTCGAAAGTCACTGCTCCTAAGTTTTTAATGCTGGATTCTGGGCGAACATTAGCATATGTGCCGGTTGCAGCAAAGTCAGTTAAAATGACAACATCTTTTAGGATTAAGTTACCTGTTGATTCGACATTGAACAGTTTAGCCAGATCAGTGCTGCTGATTGCAAATCCGTTACCGTTGATTGTTATTGTTTTATTGATGACAATACCATTTTCCAATCCGGCATCGACATTAGCATCGAATGTGTAGTCTCTAGCTAAATCAAGTTCGTCATCTGCATCCCATATGAAGTTACTTAATTCGGTAAAGGTTCCTTCTATATTTTGTCCTCCTTCAACAGCAACTTCAAATCTTGCTTTTTCCTGTGAATTTGCACTCGCTACGATTGCATCGTCTCCTGCTGAATTAGCAGTATAGGTAAATGATGCGCTGCCGTCTTTGATTGTAACGTTGTCATCGGATAATTCGTTGGTTGCGGTTAAGTCAACTGTGTATTCAGGTAATGCAGCAATTTCATCAGTGTCATTGGTTTTGAAGTTAACAGTATAGGTTTCTACAGCACCTTGTGATAAACTGCTTTCTCCTTCAATTTTCACAACGACATAATTTTCAGGAGTTAAACTGACAGTTCCATCAGTGATTAGTTGTTCAAAGTCAGGGTTGTTTGTTCCCCAATAGTTATTGTTTGCAGTTGTTTTATTGGTTCTGTAGATTGCAGGGCCCACTGTTGCGGTGTTTCCTTCAAAGATGGCATTTGTAACGGTCACGTTTGCCATATTTGTATTAGATGTTCTTCCAAATATTGCTCCACCGTAAACTGCGGAGTTGTCTATGAATTTGTCATTTTTACTGTCTAAAATGGAGTTGTGGTGAATATAAATTGCACCTCCGCTTCCTCCAAGGGCGATTGATCCATCATAGTTGGCGCTGTTTTCTATGAAAGTGTTATTTTCAGATATTAAGGTTACACTTCCAGTAGTTGGCAATATGGCTATTGCTCCACCAGTCCAGGCGCTGTTTTTAATAAATTTAGAGTTTGTAACAACTGGTGCCCCACCTTTAATACATATGGTTCCATATGCAAGATAGGAACCTGTTGCTGCATGTGATTCAACAACATTTTCTATAAAAGTACAATTATTAAAGAGGTTAGTTGTTGAAGCAGCACCATAGAGAATACCATTAATCAAAGACATTCCTTCACCCTTATAGGTTATGAAGTTATTTTCAAATGAGGTATTTTCCATTGTCATGGTTTTAGAATTGTAAATCAATCCGTTTTGTGTACTCATTGATCTTCCAGCAGAATAAACTCCATTATTTTTAAATAAGGAATTTTCAATGTTTAAAATTCCTTTGTTAAAGATTAAACCATAAGGCATTACAGTAGATGTGCCGGTATAATTTGAAATGGAATCTACAAAGGCACTGTTTTTGATTGTTATTTTACCTGTAGTGTCACTAAATATTGCAGCAGCAATCGCATTTCCACTACTTATTCTTTTACTTGTAAATGTTACATTATCAAAAACAATTTCCCCTTTGTTAAGAATATTTCCTTTTGAGGTAGCACCGGATGTAATTACATAATCAGATAATAATGTAACATCTTTTAAAATTAATTTACAGTTAGCATCAACAGTGAATAATTGTGCTTCATTAGTACTGTCTATTGTGAATCCATTACCATTTATAGTTACATTTTTAGTAATCGGGATTCCAGTTTGCAATCCATTATCATTTGAATTGTATCTGTAACTGTTATCTAAAGTAATTTCATCATTGTCTGTAATTAATTGTTTTAATGTAGTGAAATTACCCGGCTCACCATCACCAATTACATTTTCATCAGATGAATCGGAGGCTATAATTGCGTCATCTCCGTCATCACTTAAAATTCCATCATCTGTTGATATTTCCAGTGTCTGTTCTAAATCAACATCTGCGGATAATGCTTCGTCAATTGAATCAGTATCGCTTGCAGATATCGCGCTTATAGAAACAATCAACACTAAAAAAATCATCAGGGTTATGAATGATTTTTTAAGCTTTGCGTTCATTATTTTTATCTCCTTATATTATTTTTTAATAATTTTGTATTAATTTAATAATAAAAAAGTTATAATTATTAATACAATTATTTATTAAATCATAATATTATATAAATGTTTTTTTAGTATTACTCTTAAAATTAGTATTTTAGTTTAATAAAATATATTTGGGTGTTATATTAAATTTAAACAATTATAAATAAGTTTTATATTATTCAATAGGTAATTATGGTTTATATCATTATAAAATGAGGATTATATTATTATTTATTGGACTTTTTTTCATTTAAGTAATACATGAACTTCGCATTTTTTTGACTAAAAAAATTCAATCTGTAAAAATTATTTGATAGATAATTAAATATTTAAACTTTAAAAATCATATTAAAATATAATATTGGCTATGTTTTTCTATCGAGGATATTGTCAATTTATATTATTTTCAAACCAAGAGGTTATATTTCATGTATGTCGTAAAATTTGAGGATTTAGATAAATCCGATATCGGAATTGCAGGTGGAAAAGGTGCTAATTTGGGTGAATTAACTCAAGCGGGCATTCCTGTACCGCCAGGTTTTGTAGTAACTGCACAAGCTTATGAAAAATTCATGGAAGAGGCCGGAATTAATGATAAAGTCATGAGCATTCTTGATAAGATTGATATTAATGACACCAAAGAACTTCAAGCAGCCGCTGAAGAAATTAAAGCAATGATTAATGAAGCCCCTATTCCAGAAGACATGATTATACTAATTCTTGAAGCTTATAATCAATTATGTCAAAGAGTCGGTGAAGATGATACTGAGGTAGCTATTAGATCTTCAGCTACTGCAGAAGATTTGCCTGAAGCTTCCTTTGCAGGTCAGCAAGACACTTTCTTGTACGTGTCTGGTGATGATGAAGTAGTTGAATATATCAGAAGATGTTGGGCATCCCTGTTTGAAGCCAGAGCTATCTTCTACAGAGAAGAAAATAATTTTGAACATTCCAAAGTTTATATTGCAGTCGTTGTTCAAAAAATGGCAAAGGCAGATAAGGCTGGAGTGATGTTTACCGTAAACCCATCAACCGGTGAAGAGATTGCATTGATTGAAGGGTCATGGGGACTCGGTGAATCAGTCGTATCCGGTGATGTAACTCCTGATAACTATCAAGTTGACAAAAAGAACAATGAAATCATCAATGTAACTGTCAGCGATAAGAAAGTGATGTATACCAATGATGAGGATGGTACCAGTGTCAGAGTCGATGTTCCTGAAGATTTGAGAAATGAAAGGGTATTGTCTGACGATGAGCTAATTGAATTGACCGAAATGGGTAAAAGAGTTCAAGCCCATTATGGCGAACCGATGGATACTGAATGGGCATTTGAAAGAGGCAATTTATTCATGTTGCAAGCCAGACCAATCACCACTTTAGGTGATGTTGCAGAAGAAGCTGGCGAAGCATCTTCAGATTTAGGAGAAGTTCTTGTAAGAGGTCTCGGAGCAAGTCCTGGAATGGCATCAGGTAAGGTAAAAATTGTTTTAGACATTGACGAATTGGATAAAATTAAAGATGGAGACATAATGGTTACCACCATGACCACTCCTGATATGGTGCCTGCTATGAGAAGGGCAAGTGGTATTGTAACTGATGAAGGTGGAGTAACCTGTCACGCATCCATTATATCCCGTGAACTCGGAATTCCTTGTGTTGTAGGTACTGGTGATGCCACAACTACCTTAGAAGAAAATTCCGGTGTTACCTTAGACGGTAAAAAAGGATTGGTATTTGATGGAATTACAGAAACCAAAGAAGAGGCAACTGCTGTAGCAGCAACAGTTGGAGCCGCTCCAATAATTACCGTAACTGAAGTTAAAGCTAATGTAAGTATGCCTGAAGCTGCAGAAAAGGCAGCAGCAACCGGTGCTGATGGTGTAGGACTTTTAAGAACCGAACATTTAATGTTGACATCCGGTGTCCACCCATATAAATTCATCATGGATGGCAGAGAAGATGAATTAATCGATACAATTGCGGACAATGTACAGATTGTAGCAGATGCATTCTATCCAAGACCTGTATGGTACAGAACATTGGATGCTCCAACCGATGAATTCATTACATTGGAAGGTGGAGAAAACGAACCTAGGGAACACAACCCAATGCTCGGATGGAGAGGTATCAGAAGAGAGCTCGACCAACCGGAAATCCTTAAATGTGAATTCAAAGCTATTAAGAAATTGCACGAAAAAGGATACACAAATATCGGTATTATGATTCCATTATCACAAAGTCCTGAAGAGCTTGTAAAAGCAAAAGCGCTCTGTTCCGAAATTGGCTTTGAACCTCACAAAGACGTTGACTTTGGTATGATGGTTGAAATTCCGGCAGCTGCAATAATGATTGATGAGTATATTAAAGTTGGAATAGACTTTGTAAGTTTAGGAACCAATGACTTGACTCAATACACTCTTGCAGTTGACAGAAACAACGAGTTTGTAGCAAAACACTACTCTGAAGAACACCCAGCAGTAATGAAATTGATTGAAAGAACAATCAGAAAATGTGCTGAAGCAGGTGTAAAATGCAGTATTTGCGGACAAGCAGGCAGTGTACCACACATTGTTGAAAAACTTGTTGAATTTGGAATCTCAAGTGTATCTTCAAATACTGACGCTATAGCAGATGTCAGAAAGACTGTTGCTAGAGCTGAACAAAAAATTATTCTTGACGCTGCTCGCAAACGTTTAGAATAATCTTTTTATTCTTTTTTTTATTTTTATTAATATATGATTAGGTTATTTTATGGACGATAAACCCGTAGATAAAGAAGAAATTTTAAAAGAATTATCTGAAATGCATAAATTGGATTATGATTATGCTGATGGCAAAATCTTAGGTTCAATGTGTACTGAAGCACATCCTTTTGCCAAAGAAGTTTATTATGACTTCCTGGATACTAATCTGGGCGATCCGGGATTGTTTAAGGGTACAAAATTGATTGAAACTAAAGTGATAGAATCCATTGGTGAATTGTTATCCATTGAAAAGCCATATGGTAATATTGTAACTGGGGGTACAGAAGCAAATTTGATGGCTATACGTGCTGCCAGAAACCATGCAAGAAAATATAAAGGCATAACCGATGGTGAAATTATTATCCCGGCTTCAGCTCATTTTTCATTTAAAAAGGCTGCGGATATGTTAAATCTAAGGATTGTCGAAGCAGATTTGGATGATAATTATAAGATAGATGTCGAATCCATTAAGGAATTGATTTCTGATAAGACAGTAGCTATTGTAGCAATAGCCGGAACTACTGAATTAGGCTTAATTGACCCTATTGAAGAAATTTCAAAGATAGCATTGGAAAATAATATTTATTTCCATGTCGATGCCGCTTTTGGAGGATTCATAATTCCTTTTTTAAGAGACATAGGTTTTGATTTGCCTGTTTTTGATTTTTCCCTAAAAGGTGTTTGTTCCATTACTGTCGATCCTCATAAAATGGGATTGGCCCCAATTCCTGCCGGGGGAATCATATTTAGGGAAGAGGAATACTTAGAGGTCATGGCTGTAGATTCACCATATTTGACTGTTAAAACCCAATCCACAATTGTTGGAACTCGTTTAGGTGCATCTTCCGCTGCAACTTACGCAATCATGAAATATTTTGGTAAAGAGGGTTATTCCAAAATGGCAAAAGAATTAATGGACACCACTAATTTCTTTAAAGAAGGCTTAGAGGAATTAGGTTATGATATAGTCTGTGAACCTGAACTAAACATCGTTGCCTTTAATCATCCTGATATGGATACAAATGTTTTGGCTGAAAAATTAGAAAAATTAGGTTGGAAGGTTTCTGTTGCCAAATGCCCTGTCTCTATTAGGGTAGTCCTAATGAATCATATAAAATTAAGCCATATAAAAGAATTATTGGAAGATTTAAAAGAAATATATTAACTTTTAATCTTCTCTAATATTTTCAACATACATTAACGGGTAATTGAGTTCTTCAATGAATTCAATCCTTATTACTGCTGTAACATTTTCTACTTTTGTAAATATCTTAACGTCCAGCATGTCTCCGCTAAGTGAGGTGTAGTCAAATTTGGTCATTGACTCTTCAAGTTTGTCAAATCTGATTTCAACCTCAACGTCTTCAATGGCAGGTTGCAATTTCAAAGACTCTTCCATAGCAATTTCTAAGCTTTTTTTAGTATCTTTATTGACAGGAGTGCCTACAAACTGATGGAATAAGGCTCCCATGCTTATGGCCCCTTCAAAAATTGCTCTTTCTCTAGTGCTTATGTTTGAAAAGTATTCTTTGTCAACGTCCACTTATAATCCTCCATTTAAGAATATTATTTTTTCATAGATCAACTCTGAGGGGATTGGATTTACACAGAAATAGAACAATATGGCAGATATTATCAATACGGTAACAAAAATGTAGATTCTGTTATCTTTAGGGTAGAAATAACTGAATATTGATCCGATTATTAAAAAGAGCCCCGCAATTATTGGTGCATTTTTCTCTTGAGGGTTATCTTTAATAATCTCATTGTTTATTGCATCTTGGCCTTTCAATTCTCCTTCGATAATTAATCTGTTTGCTGTTGACCCGATTGGGTCGCATGTAACCAGATACAAAGAGTTGTTTCCAACAAAGTTTTCAGCGGAATAGGTCGCCGGAACAATGCTTGTATTTGTAACGGTATAATTCAATTCTCCAATTCCCGGCCATTCAAGTAATAATGAATCTCCAATTGAAATTTCATTCAATCTCAGAAACGGCGAACCCTGCAATGTCCTATGCCCATATAATACGATAGGTCCTTTTGTCGGAATATTTTCTCCAGGGTCGCTCAAAACACCTTGATTTAAGGACACATTATTAATTTTCTCATTGACACCAATATCAGGTATTACAATGGCCGGAGCTTCAATGTTCCTTTCCACAATTATTTTTGAGGAGAAATAATTGACTTCCCCCATTGCATATAAACCTATTATCAGTATACAGATAATAACGATTATAGTCGAAATGCTTGGTCTTTTCATAGTATCAATTTTGTTAAATCTAGTATAATACTTTTCTTAATATGGGCAGGTGGAACTTATTTCATCTATCATCCAATTCGGTGCTTTGGATGTTGGGATGGTCAATACAATATTGTCCATGTTATTTATCATATAATCAACTTTTTCCTGTGGTGTTTCAATCAGAAGCATATATTCTGCATTCAAATCACCTAAATTAATTTGCCTTTCATAATTTGACAATCTAATTCCGTAATTTTTAAGCAATTCAAATGTTTCTTCCTCATCATATCCGTCAAGCATCGCTCCTTTTATAAGTTCCAGCACGTCTGATGAAAAGGTTTTTGTATTTTCATTAGGGTTTGTATTGTTGCCTTTGACTATCATATTGGCTTTTGAATATTCAGAATCAATTTCACCGTTGTCTTCATATCTCATTATCGCCAAAACGGTGCATCCGCTTATATCGGGGCTTGTGTTGTTTGAGGTGTAGTTTTCATTTGTATAGTTGTTGTTTGTGTAGACATCAACAACGCTGCCGACATTAATCAGTCCCGCTCCCGCCTGCAATCGGGATATTAAAACAGGAACTGAAACGGTATTTGGCTTTTCAAACTTGATTTTTGACAGTACGTCTGCCGTGTTTTCATTTACAATTTGCATCGCTTGTGATATGGGCATGAGTACGTTTTTGCTTTCATTGGAATAAACTGCCATAGTCCTATTGTATTTGTCCTGATTAGAAGCAATCGATTTTTTGTGAAAGGACTTCCAATCTTTTGTTGCTGGCGTTATGATATTAATTTGATTGATTTCATTTGGATTATTTGCGGAAGCTATTTTATCCTCTAATAAAAACGCATTTGGTGATGTTGTCAGCGCTCCACAATACAAATCATGAAGTTCATTAAGTTTTGTTGTTTTTGCAAGTGTCAATTCTTCTTGAGCAGGTTCATAAATCATGAAATAATATGCTGAAATAATCAATGTTGCCAATATTAAAGTTGTGATTATTAACCCTATTTTTCTCTTTTTCTCATCATCGGTTATTTCAACGGAACTGGGACTCAAATAAACTCCAAGCTTGTGATTCAGTCTTTTCAATGGTGTTAGTTCATCATCTTTTTCGGTCGGTCTTGGATAATTTTGAGGAATCTGCTTTTTGATTTCCTGTACCTGTTCAAAACCTTTTGGAAACAATGGATCTTTTGGTTTTTTATTATTCATTTTAATACTCCTAATAGTTAATGCCAGATGGATAATTTAATCAATAGGAGTAATAATTGCTCATTTTTTAATTAAATTAATTATTAGGTAGTATAAGCAGAACAATAGTAATAATACTGCGGGAATATTGATGCCGTATATGATAATGTTGATTGGAAGGATTAAGAGCAATATTAATATGCATGATATTGCAATTAATGGTATGTTATCAAATTTAGGATATCTGATATTGCTTATCATAATCAATGAAACTATTGTGGCTAAAATCAAAGCAACATATGGGTTATACAATCCGCTTAGATAATATGAAGCCATAATCAAAGATATTCCTGGAATCGGAAAACCAATGAAGTCTTGCGTATCAATTTTGCCTGCAATCACGTTATATCTTGTTAATCTTAAAACTCCACAAACGACAATTAATAAGCTGACCAGTACTACTATTATTTGAAAAATGCCTGGGGTGGTGTTAATGCAACTATATAGGAATATTGCTGGAGCAACTCCAAATGAGACAATATCGGATAGTGAATCAATGTTTTTCCCGAAACCTAATTCATCTTGCCTATTTATCTTTCGTGCTACCCAACCATCTGCTGAGTCAAACATGATTGCAATTATCATAAGGATTGCAGCAATGTTCAATTCTTGATTTATTGAGAATATTATTGCCAAAAATCCGGATGCCATATTCAATAAAGATATGATATCTGATAATGCTAGAAAACTTTTCATATTTGTACTTTCAATTGTCATGTTCAAACTCCAGTAATACTTTTTATTTTATTTCTTATTAATTTTATCTTTGTTTTCGTTTTATTTTTATTTATATTTCTATTTAATAGTTTATAAGTGTTATTTTTATTTAATCTAATTAGTTGTATTATATTTTTGAAATTGCCTTATGTTGTTATTTATGTTTTTGTTTTGAATTAGTGTTTTGCTTTATTATTCCTTTAAAATATTTTTTTGGATATTCTTTTAAAAAATAAACCTAAAAAGATAAAATATATATAATAACATTTTAAATAAATATTAATTGTTAGACTTTAACAAACAACCTTGAAATTCTTTAAATTAGACCTTTTATTAAGGTTTTTAATGGAATTGGGTTGTTTTAGTAAAGAATTAGATTAATATTGATGTGAGTAGTTAAATGATTGAAGATAATATACGTGTCCTTAGACAAGCTGCAAAAGTTACATCCGATAGCAATTATAAGATTGAAAAAAGTTGGTGTGTTATTGCAGGAAATACGGATATAGTTGATGATATGGCTTATAAAGCTATTGCGTCTCACCATAGCGTTAAAATTTTGTTTAGGGAACATGTTATATTAAATGACGGTAAATTGGACAAAAAATTTGATTTCATCATGCTTTATGGTAATGCCATTATCATTGATGAGTTCAAAGGCCTTGCCGAACAAAGTGGCGGAGCTTATGTCAGAATTTCTCACAAATACTTGGATGATGAGCCAAATTTGATGGTATTGGTTGCACCAGATGATACAATTAGGGATACTGTGTCCATCATTGAAAAATCAAAGATACCATTTGCAATTTTACAGGAATCACAGACTACTGGTTTCATTGATATTGATTTTAATAATGAAGTCAAACTGCCGAATTTTATCAAATCTGCGTTAAAACCCTTTTATAATGCAAATGAAGTTGTTTTGTCAACAATTCTAATTTCTGTGGATAAAGACAAAGATATTGGGAAAGTTCAAAGTATAGCTACATCTAACAGAATTTTCGTTATAGATTTTAAAGATATTGTAACGGAGGACTAATCATGAACATTTTTGGAAAAGAAGAGGAAGAACCACAAACTAAGGATACTAAAGTTATTAGTAACAGTTTAGGTATTGATTTAGGAACATTAAACACAGTTATTGCAAAACCTTCAGGTGACAAATTTGACTTATACCAAATTCCATCTGTGGTAGCAGTTAAAAAAGATGATCCTTCAGAAGTTTTAGCTGTAGGTGAAGAAGCTAAAAGGATGCTTGGCAGAACTCCGGAGGATATTCTTGCAGTAAGGCCATTGAAAAAAGGCGTCATTGAAAATGTTGATCAAGCTCAGGCATTATTAATCAAAGCAATGCAAATTGGTATTAATGAAGGAGAGAGCGTTGGAAGAATTGTTATTGGTATTCCAGGCGATGCGTCAGAAGTGGAAAGGAATGCTGCTGAAGAAATCGGCAGAAAAGCCGGTGCACAAAATATTTTAGTTATTAGTGAAGGTCTTGCAGCAGCAATTGGTGCAGGATTGCCTATTGCAGAACCAAATGGAACTATGGTTATAGATATCGGTGCAGGTTCTACTGATATTGTGATAATCTCTCTTGGTGGTATTAACGACATTGAAACTGTTAGATGTGGTGGAGACGATATCGATAACAAGATTGTAGAACTTGTAGCAGAAAAATATGATGTAGCTATTGGTATTCATGATGCAGAGGCTGCAAAAATTGAAGTGGGTATGGTTCATTGTTCAGAACAAATCGAAAATTTAAGTGTTGAAGTAATTGGTAAATCTTTAGAAACCAATAGGCCTAAAAAGGTCATAATTGATTCAATGCTTGTTGCTGATGCTGTTGAGCCATTTATGCAACAAATTGTTGGCGGATTAAACTTAATCTTAGAAAGATTATCTCCAGAATTGATGATGGGTGTTTACAATAATTCTGTTGCTGTTGGCGGTAGTTCAAGACTTCGTGGAGTTAAAGAAAGAATTTTCGATGAGATTTCTATTCCAATCGAAATTTCTGATGACCCAATGACTGTTGTAGCAAAAGGTACTGCTATTGTGGCTGCTGAACCTCTTGCTTTAGAACCTGAAGTTCGTCTTAGAGCTATGAAATAAATATTTATTATTTATTTCTTTTTTTACTTTTTTTGCTGATTTTTATGGATATTTTAGGAATTGATGAAGCCGGCAGAGGATCTGTTTTAGGCCCGATGGTTATTGCGGGGGTTGTTGTACCTGAAAAGATGGATAAAATTCTTGTGCGGATGGGCGTTAAGGATTCTAAAAGGCTCACTGCCAATAGGCGTACAATTTTGTCTCGAAAATTAAGGAAAATGTTTGAATACGAAATTGTCGTCATATCTGCTCGTGAAATTGATGATTTAAGGGCAAGCGGTGTAAATCTTAATGAAATTGAAAAAAATGCTATGGAAAGCATTATCTTGAAATTAAAACCTGAAAAGGCAATTGTCGATGCGGTTGATGTAAAGGCAGAACGTTTTCAAGAAAATTTGTGTAAGGATACTGGAATTGATGTAACCGCCGAACATAAGGCTGATGATAAATATATTGAAGTTAGTGCCGCTTCTATTATTGCTAAAGCCGAAAGGGATGAATATATTAAAGAGCTTAATAAGGAATATATCAAATCAGGGGGAATTGGTTCAGGCTATCCTTCAGACCCGACCACAAAAAAATTTTTATCAAATTACACTTATGATGAAATGCCGGAGTTTGTTAGAAAATCTTGGGCCACAGTTGCTAAAATGAAGTAATATTGCTCTTTTTTAAATAATATTTAAGTATAGGAATAAATAAATTATTTTTATAAACAATTTTTCAATATTATATAGAGGATGAATATGATTATTGAGTATATTATGCCTTTTATTGATGGAGTAGTGGACATATTCACCCAAGGTGGAATCATTACTTATATAATTCTCTTCGTTGGTATTTATGGTCTCATTATTGCATTAAGAAAGATAGCATATCTTAAAAAAATTAGTAAAGTAGATACAACTGAAATATTTGGTGTTGTTACAGCATCTATGGAAAGGGGAGGTGCTGTTGAAGCATTAAAACAGATTAATGGCTTTAAAAATCCTATTTCTAGAATTATTTCTGAAACTTTAAAAATCGGTTATAAAAACAAAACTGAAGTTGAAGAAAGTATGGAGCAAATTTTCATTGTTGAAGTTGGTAAAATGACAAAAGGGTTAAGCACTATAAAAACTCTTACGGAATTGGCTCCATTTTTAGGTTTGATTGGTACTGTTATTGGTATTTGGTTGACTTTCAAATCATTAGGTGTAAATCCAGACTCCGCCGCAATGGCAGAAGGAATTTATACGGCTTTAACCACCACAATTATGGGACTTTCTGTTGCAATTGTATTATTACCACTTCATACTTATATTCAAGGTCTTATTGAAGCGGAAATGGATAAGATTGAACTTGCTACAAAAATGACAAATTGGGGTTATGCTGTAGTTAAGGTTAGAGTGGATTCCAATGTTGAATGTGCGCTTGAAGCTTTACAGGAAGCGGAGGGTGTTGTCAACACAAGATTGATTTCTGATCCTTATGCGAATATTAAAGTCTCTTTTAAACCAAGTATGTTAGATAAAAGTATTTCCAATATTATATTGGAAAAATGTAATGTTAATGCTGAAATTACTGAAAGTAAACTAAAACAATAGGTGATTAGATGGCAATTGATGTGGGAAAACATAAGAAGAAGGTATCGGATAATAAACCAAGTATTAACTTAGTTCCTTTCATTGATATTCTATTCACAATAATGATTTTTTTAGTTGTAACTAGTAATTTTTCAGCTACTGATGTTCAAACGGATGATTCTGATGTTGTAGATGATGCGAGTGGAAAACCTAATGTTACTGATGTTACTGGTGATGCGGAATATTATGTAATGCCTGTAGCTAATTTGCATAAAGTTACAGTAAACGGTCAAGATCGCTCGGATGCAATAGCGGGCAGTGCAGTCGGAGTTCAAGCAAGAGTAATTGATGAAGGTCAAGTTACAATTAAACCAGGTGAAATTGACATTAAAACTCCTGCGGGAATATCACCGGAAATGGCTGTTCAACGTCCGGAACTTTAAATCGAGGAATGAAAATGTATACTGGGAGAATTTTATCAACTGGGATGAATTGTGATGGTAAACCTTTTATTGCTTATAGGGTGTCAAGCAGGTCTTTTCCTAATAGGCAATGCCTAAAATATGACGGCCGTGCAGCCGTTGTTCCAATAGAAGGTTTTGAAAAAGATATTTTTAAGAATGCTTATATTGCTTACAATTGTATTCGTATTGTAGATGATATTGCAATTGTTTCAAATGGTTCTCAAACAGATGTTATAGCAGATAAAATTTCTTTAGGAATGAGTATTAAGGATTCAATGGCATATTCATTACTTACTATGGATTATGAAAAGGATGATTATAATACTCCAAGGATTGCAGCTGCTGTTAAACCTTCTGCACAAGAAGATGAATATGAGTGTTACATTGGAATTGTTAATGATAATAAGATATTGGTCGAACAAGTTCCATTTGGTGAGGCGGCATTCATTTCAACATATGGTAGCCAAGTACCTGATAAAGTCGATTTTGAAGCTAAAACATCTTCAGATGCTGCTAAATTCATATTTGATGAAGGAACTTTTGTAAATTATGAAAAACCTGTGACTTCTTCAGCCGCAGTTTTTGATGGAGAATGGGCTATTGATGTCTATAATCCATAATTTTTTCTTTTTTTAATTTTATTAGATGATTATTATGAGTATTGAATTATTTGGTTTAGAGAATATTCCTATTATTGATGGAAGCAGCGATATTTCAAAGATTATTAAGGAAGCTATCGAAAAACAGGGTTGCGGTCTTAATCATGGAGATATCATACTAATCGCAGAAACTTTAATTTCAAAAGCCGAAGAGAATTTTATAAAATTGGATGATTTGACCCCATCAGCTCAAGCAATCGAACTTGCAGAAAAATCCAAAAAAGATCCAAGATTGGTTGAAGCCATCATTCAACAGTCAAATGAAATTGTTAAAGTCGGGCCTAATTTCATCATAACAGAAACAATTCATGGATTCGTATGTGCTAATGCCGGTATCGACGAGTCAAATGTCGGTGATGGATTGGCTACTCCAATGCCCGCTAATGCTGATAAATCCGCTTTTGAAATTCGTGAATTTTTAGAAAATGAATTTGGTGAAGAAATAGCAGTCATTATTACTGATACTCAAGGAAGGGCTTTCAGATTTGGTGCTATTGGTACTGCAATAGGATGTTCAGGGATTTCACCAATCTGGAGAAGAGTGGGTGAAAAGGATTTATATGGCCGTGAACTGGAAACTACTGAGATTGCAACTTGTGATGAACTGGCCGCAGCAGCATCCCTTATAATGGGGCAGGCTGATGAAGGCCTTCCGGTAGTCCTTATACGCGGATTTGATAGTTTTGATAAGTTAAGGAATGTCGACTCAAATATCAAACCTGTGCTCATGCCAAAGGAATTCGATGTATTTAGAAAGTAAGTGGTTTTATGATTACTGTTTTATCCGGAGGAACTGGTACTCCAAAATTATTGCAGGGACTAAAAGAGATTGTTAATCCTGAAGATTTAACAATTATTGTAAATACTTTAGAAAACGATTATTTTTCTGGCGTTTATGTCTCTGCAGATATTGACACTGTTTTATATACAATGTCTGACATGATTAACGATGAGTTGTGGTATGGTGTAAAAGATGACACTTTCATTACTCATGAAAGGCTTGAAGAGATAGGCTGTGGTGAATTGCTTAGAATCGGCGATATTGACCGCGCTACAAAAATACAAAAGACACAATTAATGGAAAAGTACGGTCTTGCAAAAGCCGTTGAAATTCAAGCCAAGAATATGGGAATCAAATCAAGGGTCATACCAATGAGTGAGGAAAATTCCGACATTAAAATCATCACGGATATTGGAGAATTGGAGTTTCATGATTTCTTAATCAAACACCAATCTCAACCTAATGTTGTCGATGTTAAGTTTTCCAAGGTTTCTCCTAGTGAAGGAATTATTGATGCGATTAAAGATTCTGAGGCAGTAATTATTGGTCCATCAAATCCGATTACTTCAATTTCACCAATATTGTCTTTAGAAGGTGTTCGTGAAGCTTTAAAAGAAACTTATGTAATTGCAGTATCCCCAATCATTGGTTCCGGTGCCGTTTCGGGGCCGGCCAGCAAATTCATGAAAGCTCTGGGCATTGATGTTTCATCAATAGGGGTCGCTTCATTGTATCAAGATTTTTTAGATACTATGGTAATTGATGATAAAGATGAAGATAAAAAAGTTGAGGTAAATCAAATAATTAATAAGGTAATAATTACAAATACAATTATGAATAATTTAGATGCTAAAAAAAATTTGGCTGAAATTATTATTGATAGTATTCCTTAATATGAAAGAGGCGGTTATTCAATGATACAAATGACTTTAATACAAATTGACAACTATGGTCCTTGGACTGTTACTCCAAGGCCGAGAACTGAATCTGATTTACAAATGCTCCAAGCAAGTTTATTTGCTGATTTAAACAATCATTTTGGAAATAAAAAAGGTTTGGTTTTCTTTACTAGATTCGATAACTTACTTGCAATTTCAAATGGTCTCAATGAAGAAGATCATTTAAGAATTCAAAGATCTATTAGAAACAGATACCCAATTACTATAAGTATGGGTGTAGGTGCTGCTGAAACTCCTCATGAAGCTCAAAAATTAGCCACAATTGCACTTCAAAAAGCAGGAAGCGCTCAATCAGGAGAAAGAAAAGAAATTTTAGCTATTGATAGCTTAGTTAGTGAAGAGGATAGTTTCGTTCAGGCGGCCCATATTGACATTAACAGTGTTACAGAAACTTTAACTGACATTGAATCTGCTTTCGATACAAGTTTCATGGTTAATAAGGCTCAACATTATTTAATGACTAAATTGATTAAAAAAGGAGCATTATTATTCTTCATCGGGGGAGATAACTTCATGTCTCCATGTAACGGATTGTCTGAACAGGAAATTGAAGACATAATGGTCGAAATTGATGAAGAGATAGGTATTAAACTCAAAGCAGGTATAGGCAGAGGCAGAAATGCTGAAGATGCTGCTTATATGGCGGATATAGGTCTTGAAGAAATCCGTGCTCATAATAATGAAATGTGGACCTGGGTCATTGAGAAGGAATATTGAGGAATATCATGCTTAAAGTAGTTGCTCCAATGGCAGGAATAACTAACGCTGATTTTTTAAATAAGGTTGTTCCTTTTGGTTTTAATGTAGCTACTTTAGGAGGATATAGTTTAGACAAGCCTACAATTGAAGCAAGTCAAAAGATCATTGAACGTGGAAGGAAAGAATTCGTTTTTCCTTTAAATACTATTTTTACCCATATTGAAACGGAAGTTGCTTCAATTAAAAAACTTCATAATGATGTAAAGGTTTCAGCCAACGTCCGAGCAACCACTCCTCAGCCAATTATCGAAGTCGGAAAAATTAAGGATTTGGATATTGTTGAAATCAACTGTCATTGTCGCCAGGATGAAATCTTAGCCGTTGGTTGCGGTCAGGAGATGTTAACCCGAAATGATTTATCAGACTTCATAGCTCAAGTCGTTGATAATGTGGACTGTGAAGTGTCAGTTAAGATTAGGGCAAATGTAGATGGTGTAGACACTTTAAAAATTGCTAAGATTATAGAAGGTTCCGGTGCTGATTATTTGCATATTGATGCTATGAAGAAAGGTGTTTTTGAAGCGGATTGGGAACTTCTAAGAGAAATCTGCAATAATACAGATATAAAAATCATTGGAAATAATTCTGTCAACTCCGAAGAAAACGCTAAAAAAATGATTGATACTGGAGTAGACGGCTTTTCAATAGCTCGTTCAGTTATTTCTGGAAATTTAGATTTTAATATTACTAATTTTTAATATTTATAAAACAATTGTTATTAGAAACTTATATTAATAGTTGAAAATAAAGATTATCTTATAAGGTGATTTCATGGATTTTATAACACTTAAGAATATTACAAAAACTTTTGATGGTGTTGATGTTCTTAAAGATATTAATTTAAAAATTGGCGAAGGTGAAACTTTAGGTATATTGGGGCGCAGTGGAAGCGGAAAATCTGTTTTAATCAACATGCTAAGGGGAACATTAGATTACAAACCTGATGCAGGTCAAATAATTTTTAATGTGGCTGTTTGTCCAGAATGTTTGGCAGTTGATTCTCCATCTCATGCTGGTGAAAAATGTAGTTGCGGAGCAACTTTAGAAGCTAAGGAAGTTGATTTCTTTAATGCTGAAAGGAAATTATTTGCAAGTATCAAAAGAAGAATTTCTATCATGTTGCAACGTAACTTTGCATTGTATGATGAGGAAACCGTTATTGAAAACGTAATGAGAGCAATGCCTGAAAGTAAAGATTATGAAGAAGGAATATATACTGCTTTAGAATTATTGGACATGGTTCAGATGAACCACAGGATTACTCACATTGCTCGTGACTTGAGTGGTGGTGAAAAACAAAGAGTTGTGCTTGCAAGACAATTAGCTAAAAGTCCAATGATGTTTTTAGCAGATGAACCAACAGGTACTTTGGATCCTCAAACTGCAGTAAAACTTCACAATACCTTAAAAGAGGGTGTTAAAGATGAAGGAATCACCATGGTAATTACCTCTCACTGGCCTGAAGTAATGACAGAACTTGCCGATAATGTAATTTGGTTAGAAAATGGCCAAATCAAAGAAGAAGGAGATCCTCATAAAGTTGTAGAGGAATTCATGGCAACAGTTCCAGTTCCTAAAAAGCCTGAAATTCCTGAATTTGGTGAACCAGAAATTGTTCTTGAAGACGTTAAAAAGCATTATTACTCTATTGAACGTGGTGTTGTAAAAGCTGTCGATGGTGTAAGCTTAACAATCAATAAAGAGGAGATATTCGGTATTGTTGGTTTGAGCGGTTCTGGTAAGACAACCACTACAAGAATGTTAATCGGATTAACTGAACCAAGTAGTGGGGATATTAACATAAAGCTTGGTGATGAATGGATTGACATGACAAAAGTAGGTCCTCTTAACCGTGGGCGCATTATGCCTTATATAGGTTTATTGCATCAAGAGTATTCATTATATCCTCACAGAACAATCTTAGGTAACTTAACTGATGCAATTAGTTTAAACTTGCCAGCTGAATTCGGTAAAATTAAAGCTATTCACGCATTAACTACAGTCGGATTCGCTGATGATGTTGCAGCAACAATTCTTGATAAATATCCTGATCAGTTAAGTGTAGGGGAAAAACATAGGATTGCTTTAGCACAGGTTTTAATTAAGGAACCTAATATTATTCTTTTAGACGAACCAACTGGTACTATGGACCCAGTTACTCGTGTTATTGTTACTGATTCCATATTAAAAGCCCGTACAGAATTAGAACAAACATTTATCATTGTTTCTCACGATATGGACTTTGTATTGGATGTTTGTGACAGAGCAGCCTTAATGAGAGGAGGCAAACTCCTGGATATAGGAACTCCTGAAGAAATTGTTGATAAATTGACTGTAGATGAAAAAGAAGACATGCTTAAAGAAAGATAATCTTCTTATTCATTTAATATTTTTTTTATATTTTTCCAATTTGGACAAAATTTGTCCATTAATTTTTTAAATTTTTTTCCGTGATTAAATTCAATTAGATGGCATAATTCATGTATCATCACATATTCTAAACATATTGAATCTTTTTTAGCCAAATTTAAATTCAGTGTAATCCTACCATCCTTTTTACAGTTTCCCCAATTTTTCATTTTTCGTACACTAACATCTTTTGGGCTTTTTCCAACTATTTTACTGCATTTAGTTAAAACGTGGGGAATTGCATTTTGAAGTTCTTTTCTGTAAAAATCGTTTAGAATTTTCTCCCGTTTTTCTATTGTGCTGCGGTTAGGAACGGGCAAATATAAGATTCCTTTTTGCCTGTCAATAACCACTTGTTTTATTGTATTGTTTTTAATCAACTGTAGAGTATATTCTTCGCCCCATACAGGATGTTTTTCACCAGTTGTGTATTTTAAAGGAGCTTTAATCTTATTATTTAAAATCAGGTTTTGCTTTTTCAATATCCAATCTCTTCGAGATTTTATAAAATTGGAAATGTCTTCATCAGATACAAACAACGGTGCTGAAACCTTAACCTCACCACTGGGCGGCAAAACTCGAAGATACATATTTTTAATGTTTTTTCGCTCCAATGTGATTTGGATATCATCGATTATAATTTTTTCTTTACTCATAATTCCTATATTAAAATAAGTGAATAAGATTTAAAAATTTTATTGATTAAAAGTGAGGTTATCCTCTATATAAAAAAGGTTATATATACTTATTGTTAAAATAAATTATATCAATATTTTATAATTAATAACAATTATTATATAATTAGAAATGAATTATTTTGGAGGTTTATCATGACTTGGGAAGATGCACCATCTCATATTTGCAGAGGAGGAGATGTAAGAGGACTCGCTTTTTGTTGCCCTCCGATTAAGCCATGCCCAGTTTTAAATGCATTGCAGGAGGTTAATTTAACACCTCGCGAATATATTGAGATTAAAACTCAATTTGCTAAGGAAACTAGATTAGGTGAAGGAGCGGGGACCTGTTTCGGTTCTCTTGTATGGTGTTGTAAACCATCTAAACCTTGTCCGTTAAGGGACATGACTTTAAGGAATATGGGAATGACCCATGATGATTATTTGGATTTGAAAAAAGAATTATCAGAAAGGTTGGTTGGTGTTAATAAACCAAATCCTGATGAAAAAGCTGAAGCTTTGGCCGAAACATTTAACGTAACAAAACTTGAAGCGATGAATGTTTTAACTGAATGCAATAATGATTTAAGAGCTGCCGTAAAAGTTTTACATGCAAAATCTCTAGAAAATTCTGATTAAAATGGATTGGACTTCTCTTTATTTAAAAACTGCTGATTTGAATGTTTTTATTTTAGGAACTGGCGAAGTTGCAACTAGAAGGGCAAATAAATTTTTAGATCATGGAGCTAACGTAAAGTTGGCAGGAAACAGTTTATCTGATGAATTGGAACATAAAGGTGCTGTTTTATGTTCTAATGATGATGTGGATGAACTAGTTAACTGGGCCGATTTGGTTGTAGTGGCCAGCGGTGATGAGAAGTTATCCGATTATGTTTGTGCTATTGCTCAAAATAAATTAATTAATAGGGCAGATTACCCATTAAAAGGGGACATTATTGTTCCTACAAGCTTTAATATTGGGGAAATTGAAATTTCTATTTTTACTAATGGCAAAAGCCCATTGATGGCCCGTCAGCTTCGAAAAAAAATTCAGTCAATCATCTCAGAGGAGGATATTCTGGAAATTGAACTTCAGGATTACGCACGCACTGAATTAAAAAAAGTCGTTGAAGACCAAAAGGAGAGAAGAAAATATCTCTATGAAATCCTTGAAGATGAAAAAATCAACGATTTAATTAAAGATGGCGAAATTGATGAGGCTAAATGTTGTATTGATAATTTAATAAGGGGATTAGAGTGATACTTAATTTGAGAGTTGACCATAAGATTGCAGATATTCATTCAATGGAAATCATTTCAAAAGACATTGATGAGTTGTTTTGGAAATTGCAGGAAAAATATTCAATAGGTGAATATATTGAAATTTCCACATGTAACCGAAAGGAATATTATATCAATAGTGATTATATCTCAGAAGATGAGGAATTATTGTCTCATGACAATCAGAGCATCATAATAGAATATGGTCAATCTGCTATCATGCATCTATTGCGTATGACTTCCGGTTTGGAATCAATGATTGTCGGTGAAGACCAAATTCTGGGCCAAGTTAAAGATGCTAAAAACAAAGCAATGAAAAACCATCATTGCGGTAAAGTTCTCGATGCTGTTTTTACAAAAGCTATCCATGTCGGTCAAGTTGTAAGAAACAAGACTAACATTAATAAGGGGTCTGTTTCCATAGGTTCGGCTGCTATTGACCTTGCTGAAAAGCATATGGGTAGTTTGGATGATAAATCTGTTCTGGTTATTGGTGCCGGAAAAATGGGAAGGTTGGTTGCAAAGGCTCTTGCTGAAAAAGATTTGCATGCTATTTTTGTTGCAAACAGAACTTATTATGTTGCTGTTGAACTTGCTCAAGATTTGGGTGGCCAAGCCATATTGTTCCATGATTTGGAAAAATATCTTGCTACCGCCGATTTGGTGATAAGTGCGACTAGCGCACCTCATGAAATCATTAATAAAGAACGTCTTTTGAGAATTGATCGGACATATGATGATTTGATGATTGTTGATATTGCAAATCCTCGTGATATTTCAGATGATGTTGTGGAATTGGGCGTTAAATCATTCAATATTGATGATTTAAGGGAAATTGCTGAGATTAACACTAACCTCAGAATAAAGGAATTTGGTGAAGCAGAAAAGATCATCAATGAAGAATTCATTTTGCTTAAAGAATCCTTTAAAATAATGGAAGTTGATGAGATGCTTGGTAATTTAAGAGCATCTATGGAAGAGATAAGGCAACGTGAAACTCAAAAAGCGTCTGTTAAGTTGGCTGATGTAGATGGTAGTGTAAAAATATTGGATAATTTAACAAATTCTATTGTTAACAAAATATTTTATGATATTTCAAAAAATGTTAAAAAAGCTGCAAAAGAAGAAAATGAGGATGTAATCGCAGCTTGTGAGTATATTTTCAATTCTGATTAAGCGAATGTTTTATTCAAACATTCCCTTTACATCAGTATTTTTTATTTTGCTATTCTTAATAGCATAATCGATATTTTCCATAGTGATGATTTCACAATCATTAGCTATTGCATTGTGAAGAGAGGTTTTTAGAATTTTTTCTTTTAAGTCTCTTCCTGATAACCCTTTAGTTATTTTCACGACTTTTTCTAAATCAATATCATAATCTAGTGGCATTGTTTTAAGATTGCTTTCTAGAATGGCTAATCTTTCCTCGTCATCAGGCAATTTGAATTCTATTTCTTCTTCAAATCTGCTTCTTACGGCATAATCAAGAGAGTTTGGATTATTGGTTGCTCCAATTGTTATGACGGAATCATTTTCAATAATGCCGTCCATTTCAGTTAATAGGGAGTTAACGATTTCTGAAACATCCCCTCTCAATGATTGGAAAGACCTGTGCAGTGCAATCGCATCGATTTCATCAATGAAAATTATGGATGGTGAATTTTCACTAGCTTTCTTAAATAAATCTTGAATTTTAGATGCACCATCACCGACATGGTCACCAATTAGTGATGTTGCTTTAATTAGGTACAAAGGAACTTCAAGCTCGCTGGCAAGGGCTTTGACAAGCATTGTTTTGCCAGTGCCCGGAAGTCCGTAAAACAAAATATTCTTTGGAGCCCAAGGGCCGAATTTTTCCGGATTTTCCAAATATTTTGTTATGACTTTGACTTTATTTTTTGCATTATTTTGTCCAATAATATCTGAAAGGCGTATATTTGATTTAAACTTTTTATTATCATTTTTTGTAGTTAATTCATCTGTAATGATCTTAATTTTTGTTTTTTCAGAAATTATTGAATTGTCAGGTTTTGCTTTTATAACTTCAAAACCATAATCCGGTATGATTTTTTGATCAAATAAGTGTGAGTTTTCACGTACAACTAATCCTAACCATTGTTCACGCGCATATTCTTCGAACAGTTCTTTGTTGGTTATCTCTATATGTTCATCCATCAGATTAAATTCAAATGGATATCCAACAGGTCTTAAAATGACACATTCCGCATATTCCTTGTCTTCTGGTTCTATTTTTGTTTGCTTTTGGTTAGTTGTTTTTATTTCTGTTTTTTTGCTGTCACTTTTCAATCACTCACCTCCGATATTTTTAACATATTTACATTGTTTTTAATTATTTAAATACTTGATGTGATATACTAATTTTAGAGGTTTAATCTATGAGTTTTAGAACTAGAAGGGTCCTATTCATAACACCATTTTACATGCTGTTTCAGTTCTTTCTGTTGAAATATCTGTTTTTGCTGTTTGGTGGCGTTGATGACATGTATCTGGCTTTGATTACGATTGCAACGGGTTTGATTCATTGCGGGCCAATGTTTTTTGAATCGAAAAAGTCAACGGTGTTTGGCCGATTTTTGGCAAATGTAAATGGAATTTGGATGTGGGCTTCGGTAATGTTTTTGATTGATTTGATAGTCATTCATCTAATCGGTAAATTTATAACATTGCCCTTCAGCATAATTTGCATTATGATAGCGGTTGTTCCAATTTTAGGTATTTACAATTTCTATAAAGCTCATAAATTGGTCATAAATGAAAAAACGTTAGTTTTGGATAATTTGACTCGTGAAATTAACATTGCACATATGTCAGACATTCATTTTGGATCTGTTCACCATAAGGAAATTGTTCAAAATGTTGCGGAAAAACTAAAATGGCTTGACGGCACCTGTGGGCTGGCCATCATTTCCGGAGATTTGGCGGACGGATCATGTGTTGTGGAAGAAGACGATTTTTCGGCTTTTAAGGATGTCAGCATGCCCATAATATTTACCCCTGGAAATCATGATTTCTATCCAGGTATTGACAATGTTATTAAAGCATGTAAAAAAGCAGGAATCATAGTCTTAGATAACGAAACAATAGAAATCGGTGATTTAAGCATTTTTGGTTTGACTTTCAGTTTTGATGATAGGGGGACTCCAAAAATGGATATGAGTATGATACGCCCTAATTTAGTTAATATCCTTAATTATCATGTGCCTTACTATTGGGAGGAGTTTTCTTCATTAGGTTTTGATATCCAGTTATCCGGCCATACTCATGGAGGACAATTTTACCCAGTGATATATTTTACAAATGTCCTTTTTAAATACAATAAGGGCCTTTTTAGAAATAGTTCTGGCAAATATCTGCATGTAACAACAGGTGTGGGCTCGATGGATACTCCAATGAGATGGGGAACCGATTCTGAAATTGTGGTTTTGAAACTGAGAAAATCATAGAATTTATTAAATCGTTTGTTTAAATAGTAATTATATGACAATTGATGGAAATCATAATCATTTTTGTATTTATTGCGGAGCCAAGTTGGAGCCCAATCAAAAATTCTGCATTCAATGTGGAAGAAAAGTTTTTAATGAAGAGCCGGCTATTGAAATTGTTCCATCAAAATATGATGAAATAATTGATAATTTGGAAAAGGATTATTACATTAAACAAAAAAGAGCCACGGAATTAGTTGAAAAGCTATTTAATCCAAGCGATATGACTTATAATAAGTTTTCTTCTTCAATTAAGAAGTCTAATCAATTATTTGCAAACCAGTTGGAAGTTACAAAAAAGATGGTTGAACTAGACTCTGATAACAATGAACTTGTTGAAAAAGAGATTGACAGCAAAATTGAAATATTACAAACATTCATCGATAAGATGGAGGATTTGATTAACGAATTGGTAATCAATATAAGTACAAATAAAAAAGATAATGATGATATAAATAATCTTTTTAATGATATGGATGATTTAATTCACTCAGTTAAAGATTATTAATTGTTTGATAGATGGGAATTCTTTCAACAATGAGGGCCGAATTTTTAATATAATCATTATATGGTTATGATTTTTTTATGATTACTGTATTGTTTATTACATTACCATTATACTCTGATGTTATTTCATAGGTTCCTATAGCTAAATTAATTGGTAAGCTTGCAATACCGTTTTTATTGGTTTTACATGAGTATTCTATGGCATTTATGGTGATTTTTATTATTTCTCC
>NZ_JBGUWC010000048.1:0-1522 GCF_045220775.1 Methanobrevibacter sp. | reverse complement strand
TCGCGGACTTCCGTGCCGATGCCGGAGTAGTGCGTCACCAGTGCGGTATCCCACTCGTCCGAATTTACACTCTTGCGCATGCTCGTCTTGGAAATTCTTCGGCCCGCCCCGTCGTACTTCATCAGAAGTTTGAACAAAGTATCGCTAGAACTGCCCGTAGGTTGTGTGTGTTGTGTAAATTCAATTGGCATACCTCTCCAATCATACAAAATTTTCAGTCCCTTGGACTTGTCTTCAGTCAAATTACCTTCGGAATCGTACATAAGGCAACCATTAGCTAGCCATATTGCTGGAAGTGACAGAATATTTTTACTATTTAGTACATTTTTAATGAACAGGTTTTGCCGATGCGACAATATTTTCACAAGTAAGAGAATCTATAAAGTCTAGGAAACAATTAAATTCAACATAAAATGGACGTAGGTATGGATAACCATCTACATGTTTCCCGGCCTTCAAAACAATAACTTTTTTCTTATAAATTTTCCCATTATATTTTTCTACTGTATCTATTTTTGCGTTTACTTGAAAGTATTCAGCAGAAGACTTTACATATTCATCAAAAGATTTTCTTTTATTTTTTTTCATAAGGATTTGTTCTACCATAAAATGTTTGACCTCCACCATTAATTCCTAAAACCAAATTACGATTTTGGTCTCTTATAAAATAGCAGTGACCCATATCCCAATGTTCTCTATATTCAATTTGATATGATTGCGGAACATCCATTTCAATAAATGAATCCTTATAAGTTTTCATATTTTCACATTTATCAGAATTCATGCAAGAAACAAGGATGCAGAAACAAAAAAAACAAATATATTTTTTCATTTTTAATCATTCTTCAAATATAACGTTGTATTCGTATAAATTCTGAGAATTAACATTATCTTCTGTGTAATTATAATCAGGGCTCCACATTTCCTCAATTTGGGAAGGGTCCAAATTTAATTCGCCTGCTTCTCCTCCCATTAGGTTATGTTTATACCCTTTATATGGAACGCCCCATTGAGGGTCGTCTTGTTTATGATGATATCTGTCGCCTAATCCAAGTAAATGAGCGAATTCATGTAATGTATTTCGTTTGCTATTTATATTTATATAAGCATTTTTAGGTAACGAACTAGCATCTACATACGAATAAATATTTTCTTCTAGCCATACATAATTATTTAATTCACCATGTTTATTTTTATCATATTCAACAACACGTATCGTTACATTACGAGATCCAAATTTTCCACTGAAATGTTTTTGCACCATTGCTTTCACATTCGCAATGTTTTCAGCTGTAGCCGCAGGACCCCAAAAAGTGACCGGAACTGTAGCTATGATATTATTGCCTATTTTATTGATGTATGCAGCATTCCCATCCGGATCCACGACATTTACCGGATTGTACCCATTCCCGGCATACAGATACGGACTTGAGAATTGTCTCTTTGGATCCACGCTTATCCACATTCCGAGAATCGGGTCTAGATATCTCGCGCCAAAATAGTCCAGCGCGATTTCGTCATC
>NZ_JBGUWC010000047.1:0-9697 GCF_045220775.1 Methanobrevibacter sp. | reverse complement strand
AACAAGCATTGCCATAATTGAAATTTCAGTTTTGGGCAGGGTTTTAATATATTTTGACAGCCCCGCAACGCTACTCATACTTGACATAATTTTCCTCGTTATTATCGTTAGCCATTAAATTTATTAAAGCTAAAAATTTTATATAGATATAGTTATATTTTTTTTTGATAAATATATTATTTGCGAATAAGGTGTATAAATGGAAAGAAAATTAAATGTTCCGATTAAAGATGAAAATTTAAATGAATTAAATGCGGGTGATGTAGTTTACTTGACAGGCAATATTTTAACCGCTAGGGACCAAGCCCACAAGAGACTTCTTGAACAGGGTGCACCTCTCGACATTTCAGGTGCTGTTCTTTTTCATGCAGGACCAATAATAGCTGAGAAAGATGACGGTTATGAGATGGTGGCAATCGGACCGACCACCTCAATGAGAATGAATCCCTATCAAAGTGATGTTTTGGATATGGGTGCAAAAATAGTCATTGGTAAAGGTGGGATGGACGATACCGTTCGTGAAGCATTGGTTAGAAACAATGCAATTTATGTGGTCGCTACTGGCGGATGCGCTGCATTATATGTTGATGCAGTTGAAGAAATCGAAAGTGTAGATTGGTTGGACTTGGGAATGCCTGAAGCAATGTGGAATTTAAAAGTCAAGGATTTTGGTCCACTTATTGTTGCAATGGATAGTAAAGGCAATAGTTTGTATGATTAATGCTTGCGTTAAAAAGGAATACTTATATATAATTTAAATTATACTATATTTTAATTTATATTAATTTATTTGATTATTTGAGGATGTGTATAATATGGCTGATATTAATGAACTCGCAGAAAAAAAATTGAAATCCAGAATGACAAAAATCAGAAAATGCAATAGGGAACCTGACGAAAAACAAAAGTTTTCAGAGAAATTGGGCATTTCTTTTGAGATTGAGTTTCAAAATAAAAACCCTGATAAGCTTACTGACGGTTTAACCATTATTACCAGTCCAGAAGGTAAAGTATTGTTTGCCGATTATTTTTATGGAATTCCTGAAGATGAAGAGTACACTAACATTGAAGTTAATGAAAAACAATTAAAATCAATTTTAGAATTCTTCGATGATTATAAATTACAATTAGATGAATCTGATTAGATGATAGTAAATAACTCTTTAGATGAAGTCAAAAAAAGAGAAAATGCTCTTTCAATAATTAAAGGCATAGTCGAAACTGAGGGAAGGGATGCATTATTTGATTTAACAGGATTGTCTGGCGGATTCATTGCATCTTCTTCTGAGATTAGTCTTTTGGAAACATATGTCGGGCCCGCTATTTTTGAAGATGCACTTCAAGAGGTTGGAATAGAGCATATGGGTGGCGAAAAAGTCCTTCCATTGAATAGGACTTCTTCAGGCATATTGGCCACAATTTTGACATTGGTTAGTGAAGATTCTAATGTGGTACATTACCTCGCCGAATTGCCTGCTCATCCATCAATTCCCAGAAGCTGTAAGTTAGTAGGTGCCAACTATTCAGAAACTGATGTTTTCGACGATTTTTCAATACCTGAAAACACTTCACTGGTTGTTATCACCGGTTCTACAATGGATCATAAGGTGATTGATGAAGAGGAGTTTAAAAAAGTCATTGAAATGGCTCATGAAAAGGATATTCCTGTTATGGTAGACGATGCTTCTGGAGCACGGCTTAGAACAGTAGTTTTCAATCAACCTAAAGCCTGTGATTTAGGGGCAGACATTACAATTACCAGTACCGATAAGTTAATGCCAGGTCCTAGAGGAGGACTTATGGCAGGCCGTGAAGATTTAATCGACAAAATTAAGGTAAAAGTAAATCAATTTGGTCTTGAAGCTCAGCCACCAGCAGTTCTTGCAATGTTAAACGGCATTAAAAATTTCAATGAAGATAATTTAGTTCAGAGCTTTACTAGAAAAGACGAGTTATTTGATTTGCTAAATGAAAATTTTAATAATTTCAAAAAAACACCAACAGGAGTAATGATTTCACCTGAAGATTTGAATGATGAGATTGATGTTTCACATAATCTATCTGATAATGATGTGGCTTTTGTCTTTTCATTTATACTATTAAAAGACCATGGAATTATCACAATTCCTCCTGTTTCTATGCCAGGTGCATCTGCTACAATAAGATTTGATTTATCAACAAGCGATGCATTTAATCTGGATTTGAATGATTTAAATAAAAAAATAGAATCTTCATTTGATGAATTACAAGACGTAATCACAAATGAAGAAAAATGTAGGGAGATTGTATTTAATTCTTGATTATACATTCTCCGGAAATTACTTTTGCTAAGGTTCCGTCAATTTTTTCAACAACTAGAGCTCCTTCTTTACTGATTCCTAAAACATATGCATCATAGTTTTTGTTGAAAGGCTCTCTAACTTCTACAATTTTTCCAATGGAATAGGAACGTTTTCTCCATTCCTTTAAGATTTCTTCGTATCCCTCATGGTCGAAAAGTTCACTAATTTTTTCGAATTCTTCAAGGAATAATTTAATTAAAAGATTTTCACTACCCTTTCTACCAAGTTCTTTTTCTAAAGTGGTTGTACCGGCTTTTAACTCTTCAGGGAACTCTTCGATGTCTAAGTTTGCATCAATTCCCACTCCAATAATAACATTTTCAATAGTATTGAATTTTGCTATTGCTTCGGTCAATATTCCACAGACTTTTTTGCCGTTAATCATAATGTCGTTTGGCCATTTGATTTCCGGATTTTCAACACCGACTTTTTCAAGAGTTTTTGCAACTGCAACTCCAGTTGCTAAAGTAATTAATGGGAGTTTTGAGTGGTCTACATGAGGATTCAAAACAATAGATAACCATACGCCACCTAAAGGGGATTCCCAAGATTTGCCGGATCTGCCTCTTGCGGCGCTTTGCTTTTCAGATATGATGACGCTACCGTCTTCAATATCATGCATTGATAAGAATCTGGCAACTGTATTTGTTGAACTCACTTCATTGAAAACATATAAATTTTTTCCAATGTATCTGGTGTTTAAATCTTTTGAAATTTCAGAAGCGTTAATGTATTCTGTTTCTTGTTCTCCGATTTCTTTTACTAAGTTTGCAAAATCATGAACATCCACTTGTTTTATCTCATCAATCGCCTCATCTGAAAGTTTTCCTTCTTTTTTTAGTAATATAATAATTTCATCTCTCATTTATAAATCCCCAGGTTTATTTCTTTTGCATTTGTTGATTTTTAACCCTATTTTGATAAGATCCAACAGCGGCAGAAATAGCAGCTATTTTTTTACCAGGCATAAATGTTGATTTGAGTCTGTTTACATATTCTAAATCTTCTTCAATTACGTTTTCCATTTCAGCTTCAATACCTTTCTTATAGGTATCAATGAAATGGGTGTTTAAATCACCGGAAATGAAATTAGGATTTCTCATAATAGCCTTATGGAATGGGATTGTTGTTTTGACACCTAATATGATGTATTCGCTTAATGCCCTTTTCATTCTGTCAATTGCATCGTTTCTAGTTCTTCCATATGTGATTAATTTTGAAATCATGGAATCATAGAATGTTGGAATTGTATAATTCATATATACTCCACTGTCTAAACGGACACCAGGTCCTCCAGGTGACCTATAACCTGTGATTTTACCAGGATTAGGTGCAAAGTCATTAAGCGGGTCTTCAGCATTGATACGGCATTCAATTGCATGGCCGGTTACTGAAATGTCACTTTGTGCGTAACTTAATTCATCACCATTTGCGATTCTAATCTGTTCTTTAATCAAATCGGTATTTGTAACCAATTCGGTAATTGGGTGCTCTACTTGAATACGAGTATTCATTTCAAGGAAATAATATTCTCCATTGTCATATAAGAATTCAACAGTACCTGCACTCTTATATCCGATATATTCGGCAGCTCTTACTGCACTTCCACCCATTTCTTCCCTTAGCTCTTCGGTCATGATTGGGGAAGGTGCCTCTTCGAGAAGTTTTTGGTGTCTTCTTTGGATGGAACATTCCCTATCACCAACGTGAATGACATTACCATGTTCATCAGCTAAGAGTTGGAATTCGATGTGGCGTGGTTTTTCAAGGTATTTTTCGATAAATACTGTTGAATCTCCAAAGTTAGTGGAAGCGACTGACTGGGTAGATTCGATTGCACGCACAAGTTCATCTTCTTCATAAACTGCACGCATACCAATACCTCCACCACCTGCGGAAGCTTTTACAATTACAGGGTATCCTATTTGGCGAGCAATTTCTTTTGCTTCTTCAATATCGGTAACGCCTTCAGGGGTACCTTCGATAACAGGGACGCCCGCTTTTTTCATAAGAGCTTTTGATGTAATCTTATCTCCCATCTTATTGATTACATCTCCACTAGGTCCAATGAGTTTAATTCCATTTTTTTCACATTCTTCTCCAAATTTGGAGTTTTCAGCTAGAAATCCATAACCTGGGTGAATTGCATCAGCACCGGATTCAAGAGCTATGCCTATAATCTTTTCAATATTCAAATAAGATTTTGCAGGGGAAGGATTTCCTAATGGGTAGCTTTCATCTGCATAATTTGTATAAAGAGAAGTACTATCGGCATCAGAGTAAATGGCTACGCTTTTAATGTCGAGTTCACGACAAGCCCGCATAACTCTTATTGCAATTTCTCCTCTATTTGCAACTAATACTTTTTCAAACATTTGAAACCTCAAAGTAATTTTTCTTTAATAATATAATTATATAATAAATGATATATTAATTATTTGATAATATGAAGAAAATCACTCGCAAAAAACATTTGGAAATGAGACTTCAAAATATTCCTGCCCATCCAAAACCTAAGGTTGGCCTTGAACAGTACACTACCCCCTCCGTCATTGCATCCGATCTAATATGGAACGCATTTTCTTTAGGGGATATTGAAGATAAAAATATTTTGGATTTGGGTTGCGGCACAGGCGTTTTTGCCATTGGGTCTGCGTTAATGGGTGCAAATTCATCAATTGGTGTAGATATTGATGATGATTCCATTGAATTGGCCAGTGAAGTTTCAGGAAAATTAAAATTGGATAATGTAAATTTCATAGTCAGCGACATCTGTGATTTTAATGAAAGCTTTAATGCAGATACTGTTTTTCAGAATCCACCATTTGGATCTCAAAGGAAAGCGGACAAAGGTCAAGATTTGAAATTTGTAAAAAGGGCGATTGAACTGAATCCGAATGTTTTATATTCGTTCCATATGGCTTCTACTGAAGAGTTTTTAGTAAGTTTTTATAAAGATAATGATTTGAACATTTCTCATTTGTTCAGGTATGAATTTCCAATTCCAAAGATTTACGAGTTTCACAATAAAGAAAAACAGTTTGTTGATGTAATTGCAATTAGAGCAACATTATAGCAATTAAAAATTTTTAATAATCATTAAATTCCCTATTTTTCATGCAAAAAAACAATACCTTTATATAGTGGATAGTCTATACTTTATATTAATATATTCTCTGAGTATAAAAAAGTTGGTAGCATAAAAAAGAAGCTACAGATATTATAATTGATATAATATTTTGTAAATGTGTAAGTCTATTTAGTGATAGCTATGTAAATGTAGGGTAATCTTTATATAGTTTATTTTATATAATTTAAGGTAATGTATAAAGATGAGCTATCTATATTTATTCCAAACTCATTTCTTTCTGAGTCTAAAGATCTAAAAATTCGTACCTATAAGGTAGGAATTTTGGGAAGAGCTTTAGCTATTTTTCAAGCAGATAATGTGGTTATTTACAATGATGACCATATGAAAAATGAAGACGGAGAGATGGATGGAGAATTTATTGCTGATATTTTGAGTTATATGAATACTCCTCAATATTTGAGGAAACAAGCATTTCCTATAAGGGCAGAATTGAAGCATGTCGGTATTCTTCCGCCACTTAGAACTCCTCATCATCCTGTTAATAGTCAACCAGACGTGGGGGATTATAGACAAGGTTTCACTGTTAAAAGAAATAAGAAAGGAACTTTTGTTGACATAGGTATGGATAAACTTGCATTCTGTAAAGAGCAACTTTCAGTCAAAAGAATCTTTGACTTTAAGATTACTAAGATTGCTAAGAAAGAAGTAATAGTCACACCTGATAAACCAGATGACATTTACTGGGGATATAATGTAATGTCCTCTAATAAGAGTCTTAAAAATAGCTTAAAATTAATTAAACCTAATCTTGTCGTTGAAACTACAAGATATGGAGATTATATTGATACTATTTTTGATGAATTAAAACTTAAAGTAAATGAATCTAAAAGTACTGCTATTGTATTTGGTGGCCCTTATTCTTCAATTCAAGAAGATGTTTCCAATCCAAATTGGGATCTAGTTAAAGTAAATACTATTCCTAATCAGGGTACTGAAACTGTCAGGACTGAAGAGGCGGTTGTCGCTACACTTTCTTTATTTAACTTTATGAGATTTTAATTCTCTTAATTTATTAGTTTTACACTCTAATAGATAACTTGCTCAACTTTTTATACATTGATATTTTTAGGACTCACCTAAAAATTATCTTAGCACAGAATGATTTATACATTGAATATATTCTGCATTGTGCTTCAATTGAAATAAACTCAATGGAATATATTGAAATTTAATATTTATCTAGTTATAAGTTTTCTTATAGCTATTTATTAATTCGATGAGGTTATATTTATTATAATTTTATCAAACTTCGTTAATAGTTATTTAATTAGCTATTAATCAAAAAAAATTAAAATAATTTAAAAAATAAGGAAAAATATTAAGAAGGAGGTTAAATTAAATGGTAAGACATCACCAGCCAAGAAAAGGGTCTGTTGCTTTTAGTCCAAGGAAAAGAGCAGCTAAAGAAACCCCTAGAGTAAAGTCTTGGCCTCAAATTGATGAACCAAAATTACTCGGCCTCGCAGGTTATAAAGTCGGTATGACTCATGCTTTAGTCACTGATACTGATAAAAACTCTCCAACTAATGGTATGGAAGTTTTCACTCCAGTTACTGTATTGGAAGTACCTCCGGTCGTTGTAATGGGAATTAGAGCTTATGAAAAAACTTCTCGTGGATTGAAAGTTATCACCGAAGTTCTTGCAGACAATTTAGATGAAGAACTTTCTAGGAAAATTTCTCTTCCTAAAGAGTACAATAAATCTGAAGCTATTGCAAAAATACAAGGTGCATTAGAAAACACAGAAGAAATTAGGGTATTAGTACACACAAATCCAAAAGTAACTAGCGTACCTAAGAAAAAACCAGACATATTTGAATGTGGTATTGGAGGATCAAATCCTGAAGAAAAATTAAATACTGCATTGGAATTATTAGGTAATGAAGTAAAAGCTAGTGAAATCTTCAATGAAGGCGAATTTGTTGATGCAATTGCAACCACAAAAGGAAAAGGATTCCAAGGTGTAGTTAAAAGATGGGGAATCAGAATTCAATATGGTAAAGCTGTCAGAGCAGGTAAAGGTAGACACGTTGGTTCTATCGGTCCTTGGACACCTAGAAGAACCATGTGGACTGTAGCACAAGCAGGTCAAATGGGATACCATAAAAGAACTGAATTCAATAAAAGAATTTTAAAAATTGCATCAGCTGATGAAGTTGACCAAATCAACCCAGACGGTGGATTCGTAAAATACGGACTTGTCAAAAACGATTATGTTTTAGTTAAAGGTTCACTTCCAGGACCTTCTAAAAGGTTAGTAATCTTAAGACAACCTATCAGACCTAATAAAAAAGCTGAGGATATACCTCAAATCAATTACATAAGTACAAAATCTAAACAAGGGGTATAATCATGAAAGTTAACGTTTATTCTATTAATGGGGAAGTAAAAGAAGAAATTGAACTTCCAGCTATTTTTGATGAAGTTTACAGACCAGATTTAATCAAAAGAGCTGTACTTTCTGCACAATCTGCAAGAGTACAACCATGGGGTAATGACCCAATGGCAGGTAAAAGAACTTCCGCTAAAGGATGGGGTTCCGGTAGAGGTACCGCAAGAGTGCCAAGGATTAAAAATGGTTCAAGAGCAGCTTTCGTACCAATGGCTATTGGTGGTAGACAAGCACATCCTACCAGAGCTGAGAAAAATCATCATGAAAAAATCAACATAAAGGAAAGAAGATTTGCAATCAGATCCGCTGTTGCAGCAACTACCAATAAAGAAATTGTTGAAAACAGAGGTCACAAAGTTGCAGATTTAGAACAAGTGCCTATTATTGTTGAAGATGAAATCGAAGATGTAAAAACTGCTAAACAAACTCGTGAAATTTTCCAAAATTTAGGAGTTTACGACGATATCATCCGTGCTAAAGAAGGTAAAAGAATAAGAGCTGGTAGAGGTAAAACAAGAGGAAGAAAATACAAAAAAGTAAAAGGGCCTCTTGTAGTTGTTGGTGAAGATAAAGGCATCTCTTTAGGTGCTAGAAACCACGCTGGTGTAGATGTTGTTGTTGCTGAAAATTTAAATGCTGAATTATTAGCACCAGGTACTCACCCAGGAAGACTCACTATTTACACTAAATCAGCTGTTGAAAAGTTAGGAGGTTTATTCCAATAATTTGGAAAATAGGTGATTATTATGGATGCTTACTCAATTATTATTAAACCTCATGTTACTGAAAAAACCATGAATCTTATTGATTTAAATAATGAGATTACTTTTGTCGTACGTCGTACTGCTAACAAAGGCCAAATCAAAAGGGCTTTTGAAGAGTTATACGGTGAAAAAGTAGCAAAAGTCAATACTCATATCACAACTAAAGGTGTAAAAGTAGCATATATCAAACTTGTTGAAGAAGAAATGGCAGAAGAACTTGCTGTCAGAATAGGAGTATTCTAAGGAGGAATGTGAATGGGAAAACGATTAATTCATCAAAGAAGAGGAAGAGGAACTCCTGCTCACCGTGTTGCTTCTCATCGTTTCAAAGATAAAATCAAATATAGGTCTTACGATGCATTAGAAAAAGAAGGTAGTATTAAAGGTAAAGTCATTGACATTGTACATGACCCAGCAAGAACCGCTCCTATTGCAGAAGTTAAATTCGAAAATGGTGAAAAGAAATTTATATTAGCGCCTGAAAGCATTCAAGTAAATGATGAAATTGAATGCGGTATTTCTGCTCCAATTAAATTCGGTAATACTTTACCACTTGCTGAAATTCCTGAAGGTACTCCAGTTTATGATATTGAAAACACCCCTGGAGACGGTGGTCGTTTTGTAAGATCTTCTGGAACTTATGCTAATGTTGTTACTCATGATGCAAACCAAACTGTTGTTGAATTACCATCAGGGGAATTAAAATACTTAAATCCTAACTGCCGTGCTAGTATTGGTGTAGTAGCTGGTGGAGGTAGAAAAGACAAACCATTCCTTAAAGCTGGTAAAAAATGGCATGCTTATAAAGCTAAAGGTAAGAAATTCATGACTGTAAGAGGAGTCGCAATGAATGCTGTTGATCACCCTCACGGGGGAGGTAACAGACAACATCCTGGTCGTCCAACTACTGTTTCAAGACATGCACCACCAGGAAGAAAAGTTGGTTCAATTGCAGCTAAGAGAACAGGTTTAAAAAGATAGATAGAGGGTGTTTCATTGGCAAGAAAAGTATTTAAATATAAAGGTTATACTCTTGAAGAATTACAAG
>NZ_JBGUWC010000046.1:0-2104 GCF_045220775.1 Methanobrevibacter sp. | reverse complement strand
CTGATATTGTGCTTTCACAAGATAGTTTCTATTAAATGAGTCAACCCTGACTACAAAACCTTCATCTAACTCTAAAATTGTGACGTCACTAAGGACAATACACATGGCTTACACCTAAAAACTGATTATCCCCATACGACCTCCCCAAAACTCAACCTATATTCACGAGTTTACTTTTGTTTTTTTTTTTGACCATTTTTTGCTTAACTTCCGTATTCTTTTTGTGAACTACCTATAAAATAACCTTCTTTTTTAGACTGATGTCACACACGAACCTCTCCTCCAATCTGTTCACCAGATAGCCACTCAGCCACATTCCTAAAAATTAATCCTAAGATTTTTGCGAATCTAGTACTACACAAATAATGGTACTACAAGCTTCATTTTTCTATAAGTTATTTTCCTTGATAAAAGTTTTCTATTTCCGTAGCGAAATTTTTTATGTTAATCGGGATTTTCTTTATCCCTAGCAACTTGCATAGCTCTTTTGTTTGTAAGTTTGGAGTTTCAATCAAAATTTCATCGTTTCTGCGACTGTAAAAGCACATCCATGATTGAGCTACCCCGAATAGTTCTGAGGTAGAAATCTTTGATGCTCTTATTTCTTTCCGTAGAAGCAGTAGTATTATCGTATTTATAATATCAGCAAAAATCTTCCCTCTCACGGATGTTTCATTCCATTTTGACAGTGGTAGCAACTGAAGATACTCTTTCGAAGTTTTAAACACGTTTTCAATTTTGGTTCTTTCAAAGTAGTCACACAGTAACTCCTTAGGTGTAGTATCCCTATTTGACAGTAGGATAAAATAACCGTTCTTTACTGCAACCCAGTTCTTTTCTTTAGCTGTCAGACTGTTAAATTCATCTTCATGTTTCTTGAGATACTCATCATACCTTATTTGTGCCGCTAGACGATCAACATAAACGTACGCATTGATTGATGTACCGAATATCTCTACAGTTTCCTTTTTCCCAAAATATGAATGACCTTCTCTAATAAAGTCTCCTTTGTGATTGACTATATTTCTTTTGTTTTTTTCATACAAATCTTTATAAGGATATCCTTTTTTAGCAGGCATTCTTGCCGTCATTACCCGGATTCTCTTTATATCACTATCTTCTGCTTGCACGGATTCTGAATTGAGAGATTTCAGTAAATCCTGTGTCACATAGCCGGCATCAAGTACTACCGATTCTACAGTAACACCAACGCTGGTATATACATTCTCTGCAATGTTTGCAATTGTACTCAGATCAAGAACATTCCCTGGGATTATTTCGAACCAAACAGGCAACCCTGTTTCCTGATCTAGAATAAGAACTAAACGTGTCTGCACAGAAGTGCTTGTCACTCCATGACTGCACAATGCGTTGAAAGGATTATCCTTTATGTCATTTGGTAAAGGAGTTGAATCAACAAAACATCCACGGCCAAAATTAGGGTAGATCATTTTCAGATGATTTGTTAACTGCTTAAAAAACTTGAGCCTGCAATGATCTGCACCCATATCAGAAAAGAACTTAAAATCACTGCCTAACGAGGGAAGTGAAACTTCTCGCAGATAATATGAGGCGTAAGATTTTTGAATAAAATGCGAACATTGGATTTTACTACCATCCCTTAAAATTCCATGGAAAATATGCATTATCAAACGTTCATAATTTTCGTTATTCTTAAAAGCATTGCGCAAAACTCCTAGAAGTTTCGATTTTCTTAAGAAGTGTAGCAAAAGATAGCTGTCTCCAAAAACTGTATGCACATTCTGTTCTGGAAAAATTTCTGCTGACAGATGCATTATCCGTTCATCATTTTTATCTACCTGACTAAACTCATCGTTCAAAGAATCATAGTAAACGATACCGCGTGTAGGCGATTTAAAAATACCTTTTTTTCTATCTTCAGACAGATATAAAACCCTGCCTAAATTCTCTCTGGTAACAGAAATCGAATGATAAGGCTTCTTCGCTGAATCCTTACACTGGATCCATTTTTCTTTTGGAAGGTACTTACTTTCCTTGATTGCTGCACTGCCAGAAATAATTTTTTTTGTATTTGGATCGATTTTTAGGTTCTGAATTCTCAAAGTAGGCATTTTTAACACAC
>NZ_JBGUWC010000045.1:0-4315 GCF_045220775.1 Methanobrevibacter sp. | reverse complement strand
AAATTTAACTATTTTTAGATAAAATTAAAAATTCACAACTAATTTTCATCAAAAAATTTTAAATCAACAAAGTTTTTGAAAGAGTCTATTCAATCCAAGTGTTGAAAATACCCTATCTTTCCAACAAGAGGGAGTTGATAAAATCAATAGCTGAATTTTTGATTTGATTTAATTGGCTGTCATTGACATTAACGGCAAGGGTTGTCAATACCAGATTGGTTTTTAAACCTTGATGTATATCAAAGCATTTTAAAAACAAGTTTTCAGTTGGTAATGGCGGTCGTTAATGTTTGATGTTTCTGTTATGAATCCACTCACGGTGTTTTCCGATAGCTACGCGAACAATAACATCAATCAAATCAGTTTCATCCTCTTTTTTGAAGTAATAATAAGCCGGTCCTTCCAGCATTAATCTTAAATCATAGAATGGTCTTGGTTTGATTGCTTCCGGATGCATCAGCCCATAATTCTTTAGGAGTTTAATGTTTTCTGTTTCGTATTTCTCCAGTTTGGATTTTTGGACTTTAGTTGCTACTGTCTTTTCCTTTTTATCAAAAATTTTGGCTATTTGTGTTGAATCAATCAGTATGCTTGATTCGATTAAAAGTAGTTTTATTTCTTTTCCTTTGACGGTTATTGTTGTCGGATGTGAATTTTCACTGTCTAGGATTAGTTTCATTTTTATAGCCTCTATTATATAATATAGCTATTTTTACATATTAACTGTTTAGGAGTTAACAATAGCAGAAGAAGTTAGTGAAGAAAAAGCAATTGAAACTTCACTAACATTTTTCTTTAGGAGATTAAATATGGTTTTATGCTCTGAATTTACCTTTGATGATTCTGTTAGGTGCATTCATTAACACACCTACGGAGGTGAGTATGAATAGCTTTGTATACATTGGCAATTCATCACGGATGTCCTTTCTCATGAATTCGATTAAAGGATAGAAATCATATACGTCCCCGTCAGGTCCTAAAGGAGCAACGGTAGTACCACTTATTCTTGAGTATAATAGTTTCATTCCAGGATTTTGATAGTCCATACCAATGTAGGTTTTTTCAGCTATTTCAGATCCGCCGTCACAGACTGCTGTTCCCAAAAGATCAATATTGTCAACGCCATAATATGATTTAATAGCTTCAACAGGTTCAACCTGTCTGTTCGCTGCAAACATATCTGATTTTAATGTGGTCAGTGACTTGTAATTGACTGCCATGCTGTTTAAGTTACAGAAGCTTCCGGCGGATTCCTTGAATTTTTCCTGGGCTTTTAAAATGGTAACTCCACTGTCATCGCCTGCAGTATAGTTGTATGTTGCCACTTTAGAGTTGTTTAAAATCATGTTAATGGCTGCTTGCTCAATACTTCTTCCGATAAGTATTCCAACGTCCTGAAGCATATCGTGAACGCTGATTAAGTTGGAATCAAGCATCTGCGCTGAGACGTTTAGAACTCCTCCAATGGTGTCAATGGATACAGTGTCACTGACAGGTTTTCTTACGTTTAATTCCTGTAATGTAGCACCAGGAGCAATGTCTTTAGCCTCACCCAATTGTCCTTTGTCAATTATCTCATCAATATTGACTCTTTGAGACATGTAAGTATAATATTGGGAGTTTTCTTCGATTTCCTGTTTTGGAATTAATCTTGTGAATTTCATCCATTTGGCTGAAGTGTCTGCAACAATCTGTGCCATCACTTCATCTTGAACTTTAGCATCATTTCCTTTTGTCAACATTAATATCACCTTATGGCCTGCATTTTCCTGTTAATGCAAGATGTGGTTTGTTTAATAAAACACCAACCTTGGATTGTATGAATAATTTTGTATACTGGGGCAATTCATCATAGATGTCCTTTCTCATGATTTCAATGATTGGATAAAAGTCAGCGATGTTTTCATCACTGGTAATTGGTGCCACGGTTGTTCCTGAAGATTTGGAATACAATACTGTTAATGGAGCGTTTCTGATATCGAATGCAATATAATCCTTTTCACCAAGCATTGATCCGCCGTCTGCATGGGTTGTTCCTAAAAAGTCAATGTTATCAACACCATAATAAGCCTGAATCTCTTCTATAGGCTGTACTGACTTATTTGAGACGTAAGCCAATTGTTTGATGTAACTTAATGTCCTGTAGGATTCAACCATTATTGTTAAGTCTGCACCGGCGCCTGAACTTCCTTTGAATGCTTCCTGTGCTTTGATAACAAACTGTCCGAAAGCCTCCATTGTATCTTCGGTTTGTGTAGTATTGTATTTTGGAACCTTTGCTGAACTGACAATTGTATCGTAGATATTATATTCGATTTTATTTGCAATAAGTGTTGCCACATCTGCTAACAAGTCTTCAAAAGAGATTCTGTCACTGTCAAAGACATCCTTATTAACGTTTAAAACTCCTCCGACAGTATCAATGCTGATGGTGTCGGTTACAGGTTTTCTGATATTGAGTTCTTGCAGGGATGCTCCCGGCGCTAAATCTTTTGCTTCACCGAGAAGGCCACGTTTTATAGCCTCATCCAAATTGATGTTTTGTCTAAAGTAAGTATAATAATCAGAGTTCTCTTTAATTTCCTGTTTTGGAAAGAGTCTGGCTAGTCTTAATCTTTTAGCTGATTCATCAGTAATAGTTTGAGCTATTACCTCATTTTGCACTTTAGTATCATTTCCTTTGGTTATCATTTAAGCATCACCTATGTCATATGGTCTGAATACTTCAATGTAGTTGTAATCGTCTGAGCTAGCTACTGGGTGCATTGCAATATATTCTCCGTCATCAGATTTTATAGCTCCGGTGCTTGTTAAAGCAATTCTATCTTTAACGTTAATGTTTGATAATCCACTAGCTAATTTTAATCTGAATAAATGGCCTAATACTAATATTGCTGTTTTTCTTTTTCCTCCAGTCATTGTTATTGGATCGTTAACTGCAATGCCCAAGATGATTTCACCTTCTGCTGCAGTGTATTTTTTAACTGTTGGTTTTCCTATATCTGAGTTAGCTGATAATGTTACTGCGTCATCAACTTTGATTTTGTCCCCTGCATATTCATAACCTGGAGTTTCACCAGTAGGGGTTGTTACAGTGGTTGCAGTGATTGTACCTTCATCCAAAAGGAAAGTTGTGACCTCTTTTCTTTCTTCTAATAATATAATAGAATCTGCCATTAATTATGTCCTCCACTTAAATCTTTATTATGTAATTTATTATTTATAATATATAAAGATTTATATATAATGGCTACTTTTTTTATCTTAACATTTATCACAAATATTAGATATACTAAAATTATGGAGTTATTGAAATGATTAAAAGTTTTTCACCTAAGACAAAAGATGCTCTTGAATACTATGTTTATGTGTATTCTGACCCTGATACAAAAGAACCATTTTATGTAGGAAAAGGTAAAGGAAATCGGGTATTTAACCATTTAGATGATCGATCGGAAAATGATAAAGTACATAAAATTAAAGAAATCAGAGAAAGAGGTAAAGAGCCAATAATTGAGATTCTAGCACATGGTCTTGATAATGAAACAGCACTTAAAGTTGAAGCAGCAGCTATTGATCTAATTGGGATAAAAAACTTAACCAATCGTCAAAGAGGTCATGAATCAAGCACATATGGTAAAATTGAAGTTTCACTACTTGATGCAAGATACAGTCATGAAAAATTAAAAGAAGATGATATTACAGATAATATTCTATTGATACGAATTAATAAACGTTATAGAAATGATATGTCTCCTCAAGAACTATATGATGCAACAAGAGGGTACTGGAGACTAAATGTTGAAAATGCAAAAAAAGTGGATTATGTCTTATCCGTCTATGAAGGAATGGTTTTAGAAGTTTATGAAGTAGCTGAATGGTTACCTGCGCTATCAACATTTATGGATAGGCCAGGCAAACCAAATCCCGAAGATATGGATGGCAGATATGAGTTTGTTGGTAAAGTAGCTAACGATAATGTTAGAAAACATTATATAGATAAATCTGTTAAAGAATGTTTTCCTCCTGGCGACTCAAATCCGATTAAATACCAATGGGGAAAAAAGTAAGATACCTTCTTCAAATAAATTTTGCATTTCACAATTCAGAGGTTATTTTGGAATATAACTCCTCAAGTGTCTGTTCAACCTTGTCCTTTTTCAATTCACATTCCCACACGGTGATGACTTTCCATCCCATTTCTTTTAGTTCTTCTTGATTGCGTTTGTCACGTTCTCTATTTCTGTAGAGTTTTGGTTTCCAGTATTCAACATTGGATTTTGGTATTCTCGCATATTTGCATCCCTCATGGAGA
>NZ_JBGUWC010000044.1:0-7697 GCF_045220775.1 Methanobrevibacter sp. | reverse complement strand
TTTACACGAATTATAGATAATACTTAAGGTGATTTAATGTTAACTTTTCTTCAGATGGAATTTTTAAAGCTCAAAAGATCAAATATCTTTTTGTTAAGTCTAGGTGGAGCGGTATTGCCTCCGCTGCTGATGTTTATAGCAGTTACTGCCTTTGAAGAAGGCAGCACTTTTGATATGCTATTCACCAATGTAAACATGTACATGTCAGCATTGTTTGCAGTTCTCCTCTTTGCAATAATAATCGCTTACCTTTTCGGAAGGGAATACAATGAGCATACTCTAAAGACCATGCTGACCATTCCAATATCACGGGGAAAATTCCTCTTGGCCAAATATGTCATGTTTTTGGTTTGGATTTTAATTTTAACAGTGGCTACAAGCCTGTCAACAGTCATTTTTGGTTTTGTTGCAGGCCTTGACGGTTTTACATTGAAGCTGTTTATAGATAGCTTTGCCCAGCTTCTCTACGCAAATGTCCTGCTGTTCCTGACATTCTCTCCATTTGTGTTCCTTTCACTGTTTATCACAAACATGGTTCCTGCAATGGTTGGTGGTGCTAGCTTGACATTGGTAAACATGCTGATTTATGGCCAAACCTGGGCTCCATATGTGCCTTGGGTATGTCCGTATTTGATTGCATCCGGTGAGATTGCCGAGTACAGCACAAGCATTAGTGTGTCCTATGGTATCATTCTAGCCACTTTTGTTATTGGTTTGGCTATATCATATATTTACTTTACAAAAAAAGATGTTTCATTATGAAATTTGATTTTAAGCACTGGACTGTTTAGGTATCCAGTGCTTTTTTTGTACTTATGTTTAGATTTGTTAAATGTCATAATGACATTTTTAACACGTTGTAGAGGAGTAAAAATGGTTAACTTTGATAATTATACCAACTTATTCATCGGATGATAATCAACCGGTTCTGTTCCCATTGCTTTTACAGCTTCACATATAAACATGTCTGTCTGTGCTACTGCAGGAAATGCAATTTTTGCATTTTCAATAGGTCCAAAGAGAACAAAGTCTCCACCGCACATTACTTGCACGATGTTTGCTCCAATGTCGCAGACAGTAAATGCGGTTTTATTACCCGCTTTTTTGTACTCTCTTAACCAGTCCCATGCAGACGGAACGTTGTGAATTCCGGATCCTACAGGATATCCCCATTTTGCCTTCTCAGCAAATGAAGTCCTTGCAGCAATACCTGCACCCTGACCTAAAGGTGTTACGGCAGTATCCATCATAAATCTGTCAACACCGCAATCTGCAGCCACTTCAAGCAAACCTTTTTCGTAAGCTCCATCATCCCCGTTTTCCCACATGTTCATTTTTCCCTCGATTGTAGCATTCATAGGGTTGAATCCTAAGATAATGGAAGCGGAGATGTCTGTTTCAGCGAGTGCGTCTAGTTCTGTTTTATCTGCCGCCATGTTTATTGAGTTGTAAATTGCCCTTTCTGTTAATCCGACTTCATCTGAATATTGTGCTCCGGCCACTCTTGCTTCACCGGATGTTGAATCTATAAGGAATGGTGCATCACAGATGTCTCCAACGAATTCAATGTATTTTGGAAGAGCTTCAACTGTCTGTCCAAAAACCTGCACAATAAACGGATTACCGGTTATATCTGAAATTGATGCCATATCATTAATTAGCTGTTCGGCTCTATCTTTATCGAAGTCCCCAGTTAATTCATCATTAAGAATATTGTGACCGCCATAGAATATTGTTCCAGCTAAAACTGTAGGATATTCTCCTGGTTGACCACCCATTTTGACTCCTGCGAAGTCAAAAACTACTTGTTCTTTATCAAATTTAAACATTTATTATAACCTCTATATTTTTAGACCTAACTGTTCAATTTCACTTTAAAAAAATTAAAGTTAGGTCTATAATTATTTTTTATTTAAAAGTATATAAGTTAATATGGTATTTTTTATAATAAATTTTAAAATTTATAAATAACTGTTTAATATATTTAAAATAATAATGTACAGTTTTAAATTTAAAAAATAACATGATTATTTTGATATTCAGTGAAAACAAATAATATCCTTTTTTATCTGATTAAATTCTCTTAAAAAACTCAAAATAAATTATTGTTAATGATTAATCATGATTATGAAAAACAATTTAATATTTAAATAGATATTATAAAAATAAAGAAAATAAATTGGTTTTAATGGTGACGGCTAAACGGCAGGTAAAAAAATTTCATTTTTAAAATCAAATCAGGTTATTTAATAAATTGAGCATTAAAATTGACTTATAAAAATTACAAAAAATTCACAACTTTGTATGCCAATAAAAAAATAATATATTATAAAATTAATAATAATGGAGCATATATCTTCGAGAAAATGTATTCTTAATTTAATAATAGGCATGGTGATTTTTCAATTCAAATTATCATGAGATAAGATGTAATTTAAGTATTATTAATTTAAAATATTTAATCATGTGTTCAATTGTTGGCCTGCAGGGCAAAGTTAAGGCAGATGACATTATAGGAATGTTGAAGTCATCAAAAAATAGGGGTCCTGATTCATCAGGAATCTATCTGGATAATGTTTACACGGATATTGATCTGGATGACTTTCAGGATTATAACGATTATGAGGTGGCTTTTGGTCATAACTTGCTTTCAATTTACGATTTGGAAGACAGGCAATCCAAACCGCAACCCATTTCAAATGAAAACCTGACTTTGGTCTTCAATGGCGAACTTTATAACTTCAGGACAATGAGAAATTTCCTATCAAAGGTAGGGGTTGAGGCGAAAATCACCTCTGACAGCGAAGTCCTACTTTATCTGATTGACTTTTACAATAAGAAACTGGATTTGCTTGAAGCGGTGCAGGCTGCAATCAGATTGATTGACGGCGATTATGCCTTTGCAGTCTGGGACGGCCAGAACATGGCAATTGCACGAGATCCGTTAGGCGTCAAGCCTCTGTTTTATTCAGTTTCTGATGAAAAATGCGGTTTTGCATCTACAAAAGATGCCCTAAAGGAAGTCGGTTTCATTGACATTGACACCTTAAAGCCTGAACACATCCTTTTCAACTGGCAGGATATATCTCCAGCTCAGGCAATCTATGAAAAGATCTTTGAGGGTGACGTATCTAAGATAGACAAGATGTTAAAGTTAAGCGTTGCCAAAAGGATTGAAGGATTACATGAGGTTGGTGTAATATTTTCAGGTGGTCTTGACAGTTCATATCTAGCATTGCTTTTAAAGGAAATTTCAGAAAATGTTCCTTTGAAAATTAAACTCTATGCAGTCGGAGCCGAAGGATCAAAGGATGTGGAAGCGGCAATATATGCATCAAAATTCCTCAATCTGGACTTGGAGATATGTGAAGTGACAGAAGAACTGGTGCGTGAAGCCTTGCCAAGTGTCGTAAAGGCCATCGGCGATGATAACCTGATGAAGGTTGGTGTTGGGCTTACAACCTATTTTGCAACCAAAATGGTGGCTCGTGACGGGCTGAAGGTAGCTATTTCAGGCCAAGGGGCAGATGAGCTTTTTGGAGGATATAAGAGATATCTCAAAAGCTTTGTGGATGGAACGCTGAACTATGATTTGAGAATGGACATGTCAAACATGTATCATGTCAATCTGGAGCGTGATGATGCATGCTCAATGCTCAATTCTGTCGAGTTGAGGTTGCCGTTTTTGGACAAGGCCTTAGTTGAGCTGGCGCTGAACATCCCTGACAATAAGAAGATAGTTTCTATGCATGATGACATGAGAAAAAGCATCCTGAGGAAGCTGGCATTTGAAGAGGGTCTTGACTATGAAATAGCATACAGGCCTAAAAAAGCGGCCCAATACGGAACCGGCATTGATAAGATTTTAAGAAAGAAAATTATAAAGGATACAGATTTTTCTACTTATCTATACTAATTTTTTTATTATATTTTATTATTTTTAATGCAATTTTATATATTTAGAGCAATTTTTAGTTCTTAATATCTAAAATAAAGATTTAAATATCTTTAAATTTAATATAAAAATCAAACTGTAACTCCTAAGTCCAAGGAAGTGATATTATGTTTGATAATATTGTTATGAGTTTGATTCAATACTATTCTCTTTTGATGATGATTCTACTTGGCAATTCAACTAGTTTAAAAGGAGGATCCATTGTGGATATTCTAAGTAAAATTAGGATTTCAATAGCTTTAAATATCACATTAATTTGGTATTTAGTTATTGTGTTCACATTGGTGTTACTTAATACTATGTGATGCTATAAATGTTTCCTCCATTAAATTGTAGGGATAAACAATATTATGAGATGTTGTTTTTGTCATTTTGCTCAATGATTTGGGTTCAGTTTTACTTATAAAGGTCACTCCCTGCAATTTATAAAAATTTAATTAAATTTATATATGGTATATAACAATATACTAATTAGAGTTTTTTTTAACTCCGTTTGGATTTTTTAATAAATCCATTTAAACTAGTTGAGTTTAATCAATATCTATGAGCAGTATTGCAGAATTTTATTCTGTAATACGGATATTGATTTTTAAATTTTTATTTTTAATTTTTTTACTCATTCTTTTCTAAAATATCTTTAACTTTATTAATATTAAAAAACATAATAATTATATTATTAATTAATAGGAGTTTTTATTTTATGACAATCGAAAAAGATGCAGAGGATATTATTGAAAAATTCTCAAAAATATTGGAAGATATTCCGGATTCTGATGAAACCTGGTATATCACTGACAATTTAAATTTAACTCGCGATGATAAAGCTCAAGCGAAAAATCCTGAAAAAATATTAAGGAATGCAAGAATCGATAAAGACGGAAATCTCGTTGTTAAAAAAGCTGATTGGACAAATTAAGAGGGATTCATATGAGAATTAACTTAGTTCTAGAACTTTTGGATGCTCCTGGACAATTAGTTAAAGTATTAGAGCCAATTAGTACTGTTGGCGCTAATTTGGTAACTATTATCCATAAAAGGGACTATAAAAATGATGACGGCATGGTTCCTGTCCAGCTTACTTTGGAAGGGGAACACGAAGAACTTAAAAGTGTCGTTGACAAGTTTGAAGAGTTAGGAATCAGCATCATTGAAGTTGATGGTGTCGTTAAAAAGGAAAAGATAACCACTATTTTCTTTGGCCATATTGTTGATCAGGATTTAAGGGACACAATGGACAGAATCAATGCGCTTGATGGTGTTGTAATCGTTGCATTCGACATCAAATTGAATGGTGAGGAAAAGTCTACTGCACTAATCAATATTGAAGCCGATATAGGTTTAAGGAAAGCAGTATTTGATAAAATTGCAGAAATTGCACAAGAAAAGGATTTACTAGTGATTAATGAAGTTTAAGTGATTATTATGGATGAATGTAAAGTCATTATCATGGGATTTGGTTCAGTAGGTCAGGGTGTGGCTAATGCAATTTCCATGAAGAAGGAATTAATTAAGGATAAAACAGGTGTAGCAGTAAAGGTTGTTGCTGCAGCTGATTCATCTTCATCTGCAATCTCACAAGATGGATTGGATGAAGAATTGCTTGTAAAAACAAAAAAAGAAGAAGGAAAATTATCAGCATATCCTGAATTTGGGTCTGATAAAAGTGGTGCAGATGTTTTAGATGCTGTTGAATATGATTGTCTTATAGAAGCAACTCCTACAAATATTGTTGATGCAGAACCTGCACTTTCACTAACACTCAAAGCATTTGAGCAAGGAAAAGATGTTGTAACATCAAATAAAGGACATTTGGCACTCAAATTCAAGGAAGTTGTTGGGGCAGCCGAAAAAGCGGGCGTCGAATTCAAATATGAGGCAAGTGTCGGCGGTTCAATGCCTATCATCAATTTCACAAAGGATACATTGGCATCATGTGAAATCAAGTCAATTAAGGGTATCTTGAATGGTACTACAAATTATATTCTATCAAGAATGACCTCAGAAGGCTCCGACTATGAAGTCATCTTAAAAGAATCCCAAGAGTTAGGAATAGCCGAAACAGATCCGACCCAAGACGTTGAAGGTATTGATGCTGCATGTAAAACAGTAATTTTGGCAAATTCCCTTTTAGGAATCGATGCAACCTACAGTGATGTTAAGGTTGAAGGTATTTCAAATATCAATGCACAAGCTATTGAGCTTGCTAAAAAGGACGATTACTTAATCAAATTGATAGCTGAAGTATCTCCTGACAATCTGCAGGTATCCCCACGTTTGGTTAAAAGGGGAAGCTCTTATGACGTAAGCGGAACCCTGAACATGGCTACAATCAAAACAGATTTGGCTGATGAGGTATCTGTAATTGGACTTGGAGCAGGATCTCTTGAAACTGCTTCTGCGATGTTGACCGATTTAATTAGTATTTTAAAAAATAAAAACTAATTAAATTCTTTTTTTATTTATTTTGATAACATGAAATACGTAATATTTATCCCAGATGGGTCTAGCGATTACCCTGTAGACGAATTAGATGGCAAAACTCCTTTAATGGTGGCCAATACTCCAAATATAGATAAATTGGCTAAAAATGGATTTGGAGGATTTACAAACAATGTTCCGGATGAATACACTCCGGGTTCTGATGTGGCTAACATGAGCATTTTTGGATTCAATCCTGCCGATTACTACACCGGCCGTGGGCCGCTGGAGGCAGGCAGTGAAGGAATTCCGACAACACCTTGTGATGTGATATTCAGATGCAATACAATATACAGTGAAAAATGTGAAATGGACGACTTCAATGCGGGCCACATTTCAACTGAAGAAGCCGATGAGCTAATGAAAGGATTAAATGAGTATTTTACAGAAAAATATCCTGATTTTAAAGGCAAATTCTACACAGGTGTAAGCTACAGGCATCTGTTTATTTACTCATGCGACTGCATAGAAGATGCGGAAATCCTATCCAGCATTAAGACAATTCCTCCTCATGATATGGTGGGCGAAAAGCTGCTTGATAATCTATTTGGAGAATGTGAATTGGCTCAGGACATCCAACAGATAATGTTCGAGTCAAAGGAATACCTTAAGGATGCGGAAGTCAACCAGAAAAGGGAAATACCGGCCAATATGGTATGGCTATGGGGACAAGGCGTAACACCAAAGCTACCTAACTTTGAAGAGACCTACGGCATTACAGCTTCTGTAATCACCGGTGTTGACCTGCTTAAGGGAATAGGAAACTTCGCAGGCATGAACATTGTAGAAGTTCCTGGAGCTACAGGATACTTCGATACTGACTATAAGCAGAAAGGTGAATATGGTATTGAAGCTTTAAAAGAAACAGATTTATTGTTGATTCATATAGAAGCGCCTGATGAAGCAGGACACGCTCAAAATACTGAAGAGAAGGTAAAAGCCATTGAGAGAATCGATGAATTTATCGTAGGTCCGATAATTGAAAGCTTGGAAGGCGAAGACTTCAGGGTAGCAATATTGCCTGACCATCCGACTCCAATCAGCGTCGGAACCCATACCCGAGATAATGTGCCTTTAGTGATTTATGATTCAGCACGCGAAGGTGATGAATGCGAATCATTTGATGAAGAAGGCGTTAAAAAAGGTTCTCTTGAATTCAGGGAAGGACACTTCTTAGTTCAAAGATTGATAGATGGAGATTATTAAAATGAAAGTAATTCTTGTTAACGGCAGTCCTCACAAAGAGGGATGCACTTTTACAGCA
>NZ_JBGUWC010000043.1:0-2839 GCF_045220775.1 Methanobrevibacter sp. | reverse complement strand
GCTTTTTCATTAACAATAAAAGTTCCATTAACTCCCCAATAATTTATCACATCGGGAAATCCATTTTTGCCAACTTCAATTCTAATATTCCTGATATGAGGGTTGATCTGATAGTCCATAAAATCAGCAGGTCTTTCAAAAATTTGTTTTCCATTTTCGTTAATCAAGAATGCGTTATTATATCCTTCATTTACCATACGTTTCCAAACAATCATTTTAATGACTCCTAATATAAATTCTAATTTTATGCACAAAACCATGTGCCAATAAAATGATAACATACTTTTCATGACGATTCAAGTTAAAAAAAACAGCTTTGGCGAAAATTTCGTCAAGGCTGTTTTGGATTTGTCATGAAAAATTTATAAAATATCTGATAATTCAGACAGGCTCTCAATTACAAAATCTGCTTTTTCATGCTCATTATTTATTTTCCAATATTTTCCCATACCCTGTTTTATCCATATCGTTTTCATTCCCATCTTTTTAGCGGGAATAATATCATTATCAATCCTATCGCCAATCATAACCGCATTTTCTGCTTTACAGCCGGCTTTTTTTAGTGCGATTTCAAATATTCTTTTATCCGGTTTAGCAACTCCTTCTTCCGCAGAAGCAACTATAACATCAATATATTTTCGTATGCCAAACTCAATCAGTCTTTTTTCTGTGCCAAAATCCTGATTTGCGATAATACCGATTTTATATTTTTGACTCAAATCTTTCAGACACGTTTCAGTATCCTTGTATAATATCTCATACTGATGTTCCCATGCAGGTTTTTGAATGCCTAAAAGCTGTATTACAGCCAAATCACCTTTTTGATTATTCTTACAGTATTCTACAGCTTTTTTCAATACATATTCTTCCGAAACATCAGCTAATTCCGCAATTTTTTTAAATCTTCTTTCATATACCTTGCTTTCGTCTGTCAATGTCGAACCTATATCAAAAAATATCCATTCAATATCTTTCATTGATTTTTCTCCAAATCTTTCACGGTTCATAATCCACCCATTTGCCGTCTTTGAGGATTTCCAGCTTTCCCCATTGAGGTTTCCCTGTATCACGCCCTTTTACACGGACAGGTAAAAATGCGTCATGCTGACAGTAAGGCAAAGGATCTTCTATATCTATCCAGCCTTTTTCGTCAATTTCATCATTCCAGTCATTATACAAATCGTTCAAATCATTGTAATAATCATCGAAAGAACCTATTACCGCATCTTTGCTGCAATATTTAAAAAGAAATATTTCATTCTCTTTGATTTTGTACAGCATGATTTTATATATAAAATCTTTTTCATTGCATTGTATAGGACTTTTAAGATATGCATACCTTCTCAAATAAAGTACCTCCTTGCTGTAAAAAGTAATCATTCTGCAACAAGCGGAACCAGTTCCTATTGTTGCCGATACATCAGAGGCTTTTGACGATAGAACAGGAAAAGCGGAACTAGTTCCTATTATTGCAGATACATCATCAACTTTTGATGATAGAACGAAAAAGCGGAACCAGTTCCTATTGCCGCAGATACATCAGCAACTTTTGATGATAGAACGAAAAAGCGGAACCAGTTCCTATTGTCGCAGATATATCAGCAACTTTTGACGATAGGACAGGAAAAGCGGAACCAGTTCCTATTGTCGCAGATATATCAGCGACTTTTGACGATAGGACAGGAAAAGCGGAACCAGTTCCTATTGTCGCAGATATATCAGCAGCTTTTGACAATAGGGCAAAAAAGCGGAACCAGTTCCTATTATTGCGGATAACATCAAAAACTATAAATCGAGTTATCTTTTGGCAGTCTGGTTAGCACCTTTTGAATGCTCAAATTTTTTCCTGTAATAAGCAACAATATCAGGGGACGGCTCGTTGTTCATGAACATATCTTTATATCCATTGCCGATTCTTACACACTGCATACAGTAAACCGCACTTCCCATGTGCATACAGTCTGCACAAGTAAATTTTTCTTCTTCCATTTTAATCTCTCCATTGTTTTTTATTTCAAAGTAACATACGTTACCTAAATTTTTATATAAGAGATAGTATGTAAATTTGTGTATTTTATCATATATCAATAAAAAAAGCCTATTTTCTTTGTGAAAACAGACTAAAATAAAAATTTTATTGACATTTCATAATATGTGTTGTATCATAAAAGGAGTGTTAAAAGAGTATCCGAGTCAGTCTGCTTGACGCAATCACAGACTGACTCTCACATCAATCATGAGTTCCGACCTCACGGATGACGTTAGATACATCATAAGGTAGATTATACCTTGTTTTGCAATGATAGTCAAGAGCCGATTTCTCATTATTGGTGTGGGAACGGCTGTTTTTTTGACTCAGTTAATGTTGCGATATTTTAGTTGCAATATTATTGCACCTTGAAAACTAAATACAGCTCGTATGGACGAGTAGGACGACAGCGTGGCTATTTATGAGTTACCGTACTGAAAGCAAAAGCCTTGCCTCTTGCGAGGATAAGAACGGTGTCAGTTTGAGAGTGACAGTTCCGCATCACACGCAGAAATATACACTGACGGTAGCGAGGCTGCCAAAAATCCATACAAAGTTGCAGGTGCAACTTATTAATTTAAAATATACTCTACTGCTGTGTAGATAAAAGGTATTCCCTCATAATGCCCAATTTGAGGGATTGCCTTTAAGTAATATCATAAAAATTTCTTTGTGATATTACCTAAAGGCAATAAGACTATTCATCTTATTACCTTTGTAATTTGGAGGCGACACCCGGATTTGAACCGGGGAATCGGAGTTTTGCAGACTCGTGCCTTACCGCTTGGCTATGTCGCCGTGTATAAAAAC
>NZ_JBGUWC010000042.1:0-8549 GCF_045220775.1 Methanobrevibacter sp. | reverse complement strand
TGTTAACATGACCTACAAAGACGGTACAGCTTACGAAGTCCAATTAGTGAACTCCGAAGGCCAAGCAGTTGCTTTACGCGGTCAAATAATTAAAATAACAGCTAACGGCATTGTTTACAACAAGAAAACAGATGCAAACGGTATTGCAAAACTAACAATCAACTATGCACCTGGAACCTACGAATTAAAAGCAGAATACAACGGTGTTGAGATAGCAAACAACGTAACAGTAAATAATGCGTAAAATAAACGTATAAATTTAGAATTAGGCTTATTTCATAAGCCTAACATTTTTCTTTTTTTAATTTAATTTAATGTGTTTTTTTGAACATTAATTTATAAAATCGCTATTAGTTCTATAGGTTTCAAATTCAATTTTAAGAAAAATTTATATCCTATTTGCTTCAAAATTAAATAATAATTATTATATTTATTTAAAAAAGTATTACTCATTTGGCAATTATTGTAATACTTTTAATAAACAAATTTCAATCAGGTTTTTTAAATGATGAATAGAAAGGTATTGTTAATTTCATGTTTAATCTTTGTGATGTTTATTAGCGTGGGAGTTGCATTTGCTGAAGATGCTAATTCTACTTCATTAACTATTGATTCAGACTATGATGCTCCCGATGCTTATGAAAAGTTAGCCAGTTCCCATCAAGAAGTTTTAGGTGAGGATAGGGTAACTAGTGATGATATACCTACTGTTGATAGCGGTACTGTTTCTGGGGGCGTAGATGTTGTGACCACTCATCCATGGGGGCCTTCTGATGCGGTAAATGGTAATCATGGCAATTTAGTTTATGATATTCCTTCAAAAGCAACAGACATTAAACTTGCTCATGTTTATGTCAATGTTTATTCAGGTAGTGCACAGCCTACTTATGGTTCTGTTGCGAATATCTCAATTAAAACTGATAATGGATATCTTAATAAAACTGAAATGTTAAAGTATGATGCCGGAAAAACAGATGGTACTCTTTATATTGTAAATGATCATATTACAAAAGTTTATTCAGATTATATGATTTTTTATAATATCACTGACTTGGTACAAGGTTTAAATGGTACCTCCATTGCAATAAAAGTTGATTCTTTACCCATGCAAGGAAAAAGTTTCGATGGAAGAATTAAGTTAATTTCACTGATTTTAGCTTATGATGATGGTGATTCGGACACTATTGATTATTGGATTAATGCTGGTCAAGCGTGGACAGACCAAATAACTCAAACCCATTTTGATTCGGATGGTGTGGAAGCGGTCGGTAATACTAGGGCTACCCTAACCAATATAGGTCTTTCAAGTAATGATGCATTGTATGAAATTAATGAAAACCCTCTCTTTTTTGATGAAGAGAAGGAAGATGAGTATATTGATGGGCCGTATTATCAATATCATAAATGGGATGTAACTGATTATATTGGTGAAGATATAACTATTTCATTTATTGCAAGTAAGAGTGGATGGGGGTCTTTCAAGGAAGTTCTATCAGTTTTAATTGTTGATCATAATTTCACTGATGAGAATTCTATTAACGGGACTGATGTAGATTTTAGAACAGAATACTCAACCAGTACTGAACCTACCATTTGCATTTATGCCGGAACCACCAATACAATATCTGCTAAGGTATTGACAAATAAAGGAGATACATATACTGTTAAATTGTTCGTAGATGGCAATCAGGTTGACGAACAGAAAGTATCTCTAAACAAGGTTAAAACCATATATTTAACAGACTCCACTATTCGCCCGGTTAATGAAAATTCAGTCTATGGGAAAGAAAATGAAATAGTTAATTATACAGTTAAAATTTATAACAAGGATGGAAAGGAATTAAACTCTTCTTCTCACTTGATTCCTGTTTTATATAACGGTTATTTGGGCAATGACTTGGCGTATCCTTGTGGAGAATATGAATTATTCTTCAGTGAAACCATTACTGGGGATATTAAAATCGATACTAAAGATGAAGATACTTATTTGGAAAGAACAGACCTAACCAGAACTGATGTTTGGAGTGTTACTTTGCCTGGAAATTCTGATTTAGTAAAAGCATATATTTATGTGCCTTATAATTATTTTATTCCAAATTATCATCTTTTGATTAATGATAGTGTTCCTGAAGATAAAAACATGTTCAATGTTACATTTAACGGTAAAAAAATAGATAATGATAATATCAAATTTTATAGGGATCAAAGCAATTTAGGAAACTATGCGGAATACGGATATGGGCTTTTAGTTTATGATGTCACTGATTTAATAAAGACTGGAGAAAACACATTTATTTTGAATAAAAAAGACACATATCCTGCAGTTTCCCCTAGTACTTTAATATATCTGTATAATACTACATCCAGCTCAACACTTAAAGAGATATATCTTTCAAATGGTGTCGATTTGCTTGAAAACAGTTATAATTTAGCAAAAAGGGCTGTTAAATCTGATGTTACTGTTAATTTAAATCCTGAGTTAGTTGAAGATGCAAGATTATATGTTTTCGCTGCCGGCGCTCAAGAAGGCAACGGAAATATTAAATTCAATGGAAAGGAATTTACCAATGTTTGGAAGGGAACATCACATACAACCGATTTATACGAAGTAAATGTCAAAAAATTTATTGATGAAGTGAATACTGTTTCTTTTATTTCAACCGGTTCTACAATTCAGGCATTGCAGCAAATAATTGTCCTTACCAAGAATATACAAACATCAGTTGATGTGATTACTACTAAAGAGGGAGACAATGTTTTTGCAGGTATTAAAAATGATATAAATATCACTATTAAAAATACCAGAAATGGTAAATTCAATGTAACACTATTTGCTGATGGAAAATATGTTAATTCTACTGAAATCACTTTAAATGGAAATAGTAAATCTTTAATTTTAAGCGATCCTACAATTCGCCCTATTACTGAAAATTTAGGCTATGGAGAAGAAAACGATAAAGTTAATTATACAGTTAAAATTTTTGACAGTACAGGAAAACAAATATATTCCTACTCTAATTCAATGCCTATTATATATAATGGTTATTTGGGTAAAGATTTTGAATATCCTGGGGAAAATAATAATTTATTCTTTAAAGGGACTATTACCGGCGATATTGTAATCAATACTACCGGCAGTTATCTATCATCAACTAAAACTGAAAGAACCGATGTTTGGAATGTTAATTTGCCGGGTAATTCTAATTTCGTAAAAGCATATATTTATGTTCCATATAGTTTCTTTTCTGCTTCAGGTTCAAATGAGGATAAAAATATGTTTTCAGTCGTGTTTAATGGTGTTAAAGTAGCTCCTGTTGGATTTTATAGGGATCAACCCAATTATGGAGTTTATGTGAAAAATGGTCAAGGACTTTTAGTTTATGATGTTTCAAGTTTAATTAAACAAGGAAAAAACACCTTCACTTTAAATAAAAAAACAGGCATTATTGTATATCCAAGCACTTTGATTTATTTATATAACACCGTAGGCACTTCAGTAAGTAAAAATGTTTATATTTCAAATGGTGCGGATTTGCTTTCTGCTGATAAGATTGATGGTTTAAATCAAGTCAAGTCAGATTCATCTATCAGTGCTGATTTAACTAACATGATTGATGCAAGGTTATATGTCTTTGCTGCTAGCGCTCAAAAAGACGAGGGCAATGTCATATTCAATGGAAAAGAATTTGCCAATGTTTGGGATGGTGAAACATTTAGCAGTGATGTTTTCTCTTCAGATGTTACAGACAGCATAAAAACCAGCAATTCAATTTCTTTTGTTTCAACTGGAGATGAAATATTAGCATTACAGCAAATATTAGTAACATCATTTAAGAAGATTGACACTAGTATTTCTGCGAATAAGGTGAATACTGCCTATTTGAGTGGAACAAAGTTGATTGTAACTTTAAAAGATAGTAAAGGCAATCCTTTGTCAAACAAAAAAGTTTCAATTAAATTGAATGGTAAACCATATGATAGAGTTACCGATGCTAATGGTCAGGTTAAATTAGACGTTACATCAGCTTTAGGTGCTTATACTGCATCATTGACATTTTTAGGGGATGAAAAGTATACCAAATCAACTTCATCCGTCAGTGTCGTTGTTAAAAAGGCAACACCTAAATTTACTGCTGCTAAAAAGACTTTCAAAGCCAAAACAAAAACCAAAAAGTATACAATTACTTTTAAAACCAATACTGGAAAACCGATGAAAAAGGTTAAACTTACTTTAAAGATTAAAGGAAAAACTTATAAAGCCACTACTAATGCTAATGGTAAAGCAACCTTTAAAATAACAAAATTCACTAAAAAAGGTAAGTTTACTGCCACCATCAAATATTCTGGAAATAAATATTACAATGCAGCAAGTAAGAAAGTTAAAATCACTATTAAAAAATAGAGATTAACTCTCTATTTTCTTTTTTTCATTTTTCTAAAAATATTTTAATAATCATATTCTAAACTATTTTCATGAAAGTCTTTGGTATTTGTGCTAGTCCACGAAATAATACAACTGAATATGTCCTTTCAAAAGCTCTTGAAGATTTAAGCAATGAAGGGTTTGAGACTGAAATGTTCACCTGCATGGGAAAAGACATTAAACCCTGCATGCATTGCGATTATTGCCTTGAACATAAGAAATGCATAATTGATGATGACATGAATGATGTCTATGAAGGCCTTTTAAGCGCCGATGGAATCATTTTGGCAACTCCAATCCAAAGTGGGGGAATCAGTTCAAACTTATCAGCAATCATGGATAGGACAAGGGCTTTGGAAGCAATTGACTATAATATATTAAGGGGAAAAATCGGAATGAGCATTACCGTAGGAGGGGACCGTACAGGCGGCCAGGACTTTGCCCATCTAAAAAACATTACATATTTTATGATACATGGCATAATACCTGTCAGTGGAGGACCATTCGGATCAAATTTAGGTGCTTCTTTCTGGTCGAATGACTCATTAGAGGATATTAAAAAAGATGATTATGGAATGGAGTCATTAAATAGGACTTTGATAGAATTTGAAAACTTCTTAAATAAGTATATTTAAATACTAAAATCATTATATTATTAATGAATATTTTTTAAGGTTAGATTATGGCAAATAAGTTAGTGCGTGGTAGTTTAATTATCTTGATTGGTAATGTGATTTTCCGTATTGGTGGTTACATTTATCGTTTTTTAATGGCGATTCTGCTTGGACCTACTGCGTATGGTATTTTGGGAATTACCTTGCCGTTTCAGGGAATTTTCCAGACTTTATCTGCTGGGGGTCTTCCTCCTGCAATCGCTAAGTATGTTGCAGAATATGAAGCCGTTGATGAAAAGGACATGGCCAGGCAAACAATTTATACGGCCTTAAAGATAATGGTATTTTTAGGATTGTTCTTTGGAGCATTGATGATATTTGTTGTCGCTCCATATTTGGCTTATGATTATCTTGGAAAGCCTGTTACTTTGGTTCCGTTGCAAATTATCGGTCTGATTACTCCGTTCAGCGTTATCGTAGGTGCGTTTAGGGGAGCATTTCAGGGAGTATATAAGATGGAATATATCGTATATACCCGTGCCGTAGAGCAGTTAGGTATGATCTTGTTTGCAACTGCCTTTGTTTTGATTGGTTTGTCAGTAATCGGTGCTTTGTGGGGTACTGTTTTAGGATATTCATTGTCTGTTGTAGCCGCAGTTTATCTTTTTAGATATCGCATGGGCGATTTAATCCCAAAACCTAGCGATGATTTTGTTTTTACAAGGCGCGATGAGTTGAAATTGGCCGGAACTTTGGTTAAGTTTTCCATTCCCGTCATTATAACCGCTATCGCTGAAATGCTTATCTACAACATCTGTACTATTGTAATGGGCAAATTCTTAACATTGGACGATATCGGATTTTTTGCAGCGGCAGATCCTATTGCAAGGCTTCCATTGATTATTTCAATTTCCATTGCAACTACAATCTTGCCGGCTTCTTCTGAAGCATTTAAGCTTAAAGACATCAATATGCTTCAAAAATATGTTTCTGAAGCTTATAAGTACTCATTATTGTTTGTCGTACCTATGTGTGTCGGTCTTGCATTGTTTGCAGCACCTACATTAAGAGTCCTATACTTTAAGAATCCCGCTTATGTTGCAGGAGCAATGGCATTGTCAATTCTGTCTTTAGGAATGACTTTTTATTCCATATTTGCCATTTCAACCAGTATTATTCAAGGAATCGGAAATCCAAGAATTCCAATGTATATTTTGGTTGGTGGAGCGGTTGTCACCGGTATTTTGAATTGGCTTATGGTTCCATCACTTGGAATTGCAGGTGGGGCATTGGCTACCAGTGTGGCCTGTTTTTTAATGATGGTTCCGTGTGTCTACATGGTATTCAGATTGACAAAGACTAAAGCTCCTACAAAGGCAGTAGTTAAAATATTGGCCGCTTCAGCGATTATGGGTGCTTTTGCATATCTTATTCCAAAGACTACAGTATATTTGTTCCCGGGAATATTTGCATGCGTAATCGTCTATTTCTTTGCTTTGATTTTAGTTAAATTTTTCCAAAAAGAAGATATTGAAAGCTTAAGAAACTTTTCAGCCAGATTAGGTCCATTATCTAAAATAGTTAATAAGATGCTAAGCCTTGTTGAAAGAATAGAATTCAGAGAATAATCTTAATCGATATGAAAAAATTATTGAAATTATTTTCGCTTTTCATTTTCTAAAATAAATAGAAAAAGTTATTTAATAATAGAAATATATATAATAATATTATATTTCGGGGGATTTATAATGGCTGATGTAAAAGCTGGTGTTGAATACAAAATCAATGTTGATGGCAATTCTTTTTTATTAGATAACAAGAAATACCAATTGCTACAATCTATTTTAGATTCTGGTTCTTTAACTGCTGCAGCTAAAGAAATCAAAGTTTCTTATAGAACTGCATTAAACTACATTGAAAAAATGGAATCAACACTCAATGTTAAAATTGTTAGTACAACAAAAGGCGGAAAAGGCGGAGGTGGAGGAACCTCTCTTACAGACGAAGGGTATTCTATCCTGAAAGAATGTAAAAAGATTAATGCGATTATGGAACTTCACAAGGATGTTAATGAAATTGAAGCTGAAATCGTTGACATTAATGAAGTTAAAGGCGTAATGACAATTAAAATGAATCAATTTGAAATAAACGCTCCATTAAATAGGAATTATGAAATTGGAGATAAAATATTGGCTTTAATAAGTTATGACAATATCTTTTTAATGTTAGAGCCTCAAACTTCAAGCATCCGTAACATATTAAAAGGTCAAATCGTCGAAATGAAACTTGAAAATGAAATAATTCGTGTTAAAGTTAATGTTGGCGGAGTTATTTTATGTTCTGACATAACAGTTTCAGCTGAAAAGGAATTGACTCTTAATATAGGTAAAGAAGTCTATGTTGGATTTAAAGCAATGTCCGTTGCGACATTAAAAATATAATTTTGGAGATAAGTTCATGTTACAGATTTTAGTTGATGAAGATAAATGTACGGGTTGTGGAGAGTGTTATGAAATTTGTCCCAAAGCAGCTAAAATTTGGAAAGTTGATAGAGTTGCACATATATTGGATTTAAGATATTGTCATGTTTGTACTCTATGTGCAATGGAATGTCCTGAACAATGTATTAAAATTATACGTCCGGGTCAAGAAGGTTGAATGCTTGAAGCTTAAATTAATTATTTGATAGGTTAGATTATGACTAGAAATGCGAATGTTTCAAGAAAAACATCTGAAACAGATATCAATATCAAAATGAATCTTGATGGAACAGGTAAATATAATATTTCTACTGGTGTAAACTTTTTTAACCATATGCTTGAATCATTTTCAAAGCACAGTATGGTCGATTTGGATATCCGGGCAACAGGAGATATTGAAATTGATGATCACCACACCATTGAAGATGTTGGAATACTTTTAGGCGAAGCATTTAGACAAGCTATTGGAGATAAAAAAGGAATAAAGAGGATGGCTCATGCAATTGTTCCTATGGACGAATCTGTTGCGACAGTTGCAATTGATATTAGCGGTCGTAGCTATTGCAATATGAAGCTTGATTTTAAGAATGATAAAATCGGGGATATGACTGCTGATGTTGTTATCCATTTCTTTGAATCTTTTGCTTCAAGTGCCAAATTAAACATTTACGGCACTGTTGAAGGGGCAAACGATCACCACAAGGCTGAAGCTGTCTTTAAAGCATTTGCTAAATCCGTTAAAGAAGCAGTTAAGGTTGAACATGATCAAATTCCTTCTACAAAAGGAGTATTATAGCTAATTAAATAGCTATCTTTTTTTAATTTTTTTTAAAACAAGTATAATTCTTTTTTTTTGAATAGTAGCATAGCTATTATGTGGTGATTTTAAAAAATAAAAAAATGAAAGTAGCAAATAATGCTACTTATTGTGGTTTTGAAATTAATTCTGTTTTACAACCTGGGTTTCCTTCTTTCATGTGAGGGGTTCTTAAAACAGTATCATTTGCTTTTTCGATTTCTCTTGCTTCTTGT
>NZ_JBGUWC010000041.1:0-7148 GCF_045220775.1 Methanobrevibacter sp. | reverse complement strand
CGCAGTCATCCAAATCTACTACTCCCGTGACGGATCTCTTCTAAACCACGGAAACATGGTTCCCAAAACCGTGGACAACGGAGGATACATTCATGTTGCAAGCGCAGATTCATACAGATATTATCCGGACAAGGCCGTGATAAACCTCTATGACAGGCATGAGAATCTGCTTGATTCGGTAACCGTCTATCTTGAAATTACTAGCGGAACCCAGACCTTCGGCAGTTATGATTTGGTAAGGGATGGAGATTACACTTCCTCAAGCTACAGTTCAAGTTACAGTTCATCTTCAAGCGGAGGCCACACCACAACATACAACAGCGGAACATCCGACAGCTATGTCGGAAACTCAAACACCCACAAGTTCCATGCCCCTGGATGCAGGGACGTGAACAAGATGAAGCCGTCAAACAAGGTCTACTTCTCAAGCCGTGATGAAGCCGTCAGTGCAGGCTATTCGCCTTGCGGACACTGCAACCCTTAAACTGTTTTTATGAAAGTTGTCATGAGACAACTTCTTTTTTATTTAAAATAATCAAAAATAGCTTTGATTAAAACAATATGCAATAGATTTTTTATTAGAATTAAAATAGCTTCCTTTCATGAAATTGAATGATGCTTAAAAAAAATAAAAATTGGAATGTGTAATCTACATCAACTCATGAATAATCATGGTATTTCCACATTCATAGCTGAAAGCTTCTTGGCCCAAGACATCATTGTTGTTCCGGAACCACTTCTCAAATATTTCAGCAGGCGAGACTGATGAAGCAAAAATTGTAATTAAAACCTCATCAAAGCATCTTGACTTGTAATAAGCCTTAACCTTTGTAAGATAGAAGTTTTCAAATCCATTTTCGCTTAAATCAGAAATTAAATCCCCAAAAAGATTATCGATTTCAATCGGGACCAACTCATCTTCCACATATTTGTAGAGGGGAATGTGAAAGACATACTTTTCAGTTAGCTCAGTCATTTAAACACCTAAATATAAGAATCCAAATCTATATCCAACCCAATTTCTGAAAAAATTTCCTTTATTTTTTCCTGTGATGACTTATTTTCCTCTTTAAGGTTTTTTCTGACTCTTGAAATACTATTATAATCTACTTTTCGTGGATAAGCAGTACTTAAAAGATTAATCTTCATGTAATAACTCCTTTTTTGTTAAAATAACGTAAAATGAAAACTATAAATCATGACTCATTTAAAAAAAAATGTTAAATCCTATTGATTTTTTCCAAATCAATGTCAACTCCAATTTTGGCAAATATCCTCTTAACATCTTCATCAGGACTTATGTTTTTTTCCTTTAATTCCTTTTCATGCTCTTTGAGATATTCCTTTTCCCTATCAGTCAAATAGGGATAAGCAGTCCTTATGATTGGGATTGATTTTCCAGATTTCATTTAAAAAGCCTCCTTGTCAATTCAATATTAAATCTAACATTATTTATATAGTCAAGAAGCAATTCCTCATATATCCTCTCATTATCATGTGATTGCATTTTAGAATAATCATTTAAAGTTGTAATACTGTTCTTTATTTCAATTATGTCCTTTTCAGGCAACATTTCCTTTGATTTTAAGATCCATAAAGCATTCCTTGAAGATACCAGCTCATATTCTTCAAATTCCAATTCCAGAATCTGAAAATTTTCTGAAGATAATGCGGATTCATATAGTTTAGGATGATTATGGATTGTTGCAACATGCTTTCCAACAAACACTTCCTCATCAACATTTCCATAAATTTCATTAGATTCACCAAAATCATTAACGAAGCAGTAAAGCAGTTCTCCAGTCTTATAGTCAAATATCAGCATTACCTCATATGTTAAACCAATCGTTTTTCTTCTAAACAAATCAATCAGTTTCACAGCTTTTGGCGAAAATTCAGAAGGCAAATCATTGCCTGTTACTGGCCTTATCTGCCAATTGACAGGCAAATGACGATATTTCATGAACTCGATGTCTTTCAGCTTCAAGCTTGTCGGAACTAAAAGCGCACCCTTGTCATCGAGTTTCGGGAAATGATTTTTCAGATAGATAATTTTCTTTAATGTCGAATTTGAAATCATAATACTTACTTAAACTTCATTATTTATAAATTAAGCAGTATCTTTTGACTTCAATTTTTCAAACCCGGACAATATTTTGCCTAAATTTAAAATAACCAATTCACTCATCATAGAAAGGCTGGGCACCGCACATCCAAAGATTTTGGGTTCCGTCAAGAGTATCCTCAAGCTTGAACTCGGTTCCCGGAGCGATGACAATGTCCAGCTCCGCATCAGGACCTATCGGCAGAATCTTTTTGGATTTTGGCATCATCAAAATGTTTGTATACTTCATGCCTTCGCCATACTTCGGATTGCTGCTTACGGAAAACGGAACGTTCGGTACAAAGACGCCGTCAACCGCATTTTCAACCATGACATTTTCATCATGCCTGAAAAAGAGTGTGGTATTATCTTCAAGCTCGATTGAATGCTCCTTGAGGATTTTAAGCATATGGTCCAATGCTTCAAAAAACTTCTTTTCCTCTTCAGTCGGTTCATGAAAAAGATTCAAAAACATCTTCATCGGAATTACAACATCATGTTCGCAAAAAGGATTGACTGCCACTGCGGAATACCTGTCTGTCTGTTTGAGCATGTCCGCCAAATCGCTCATGAACAATACATTTACTGAACTTCTGACGCCAGCCTTTTCCATCATCTCAGCGCTTGTAAACAGAGGCACCGCCTTTGAGCCGTCATCGCCTGTAAGATAAATGATGTCAAAGCCTACCTGGCCTTCAGGTTCGAAAACATCTCCTTCTTTTGCATTTTCAATGCCTTCGAACATGTTTGCAGAGTATTCCACAGGCATATAAAGTTGGGACTGCTTAAACAGCTCTAAAAATTCTTTTTGACTTTCAGCTGTCATCTTTTCACTCATCAGCTCCTCCAGTCTTGAATTGTCCGGCAGGTACTGCTTTTTCAATTCCTCAATCTTATCCTTGTCAATATCCATGTTTTCACCTTTTTGTAATAGCTCCTTTGCCATGTCCTTTGTTTAATTATATCATGATGATAACTATTTAAACACATCGCTTAGCTTTTCGCTATAGCTTCCATCTTCAATCCACCTATATGATTGCTCATCAACTATGCACAATCTGTCCAAATCCTGATCCATTCTTGAAAAAGCCCCTACATACAATACCGGCTTTTCATCTTCAATAGCTAGAAAATAAAAGAATCCTCCGAATGTTTCAGGCATGTCAAGTGCTGCTTGTTTTTCCAATAGCTTTTCTGTTATTTCAGGAAGCTCAAACGAGATAGGTCTTTTCTTATATATGCTTCTTATCAAATCATGGAAGTTTTTTTCAACCTTTTTCAAATCATAGATTTTATTACTGGCATCCTCTGAATCTCCACAATCCTCTTCTTCTAACATTTCTATAATAGCTATGATTTTATCATCAAATTTATGCACAGATAAACCATCTAATCTTCCAGTTAATTCATGACCAGTTAATTCAAAAAATTCTTCATAATTTAATCTTGGTTCATCATTCTGTTTTACCATTTTTAAATCACCCTTTTTTTGAAATATTCATTATTTTAAATGATTAAACTTTCACTTAAAATGAAATTTTAATAATCTATCTTATGTTCAGGGATTATTTTCATAAAATCCTTTTGCCATTCTTTGAATCCATTATATTTTTTTTCATTATTCTTTTTCAGTTTTAATTCAAATGATTTTCTTTCTTTGACAGACATTTGTTCTAACAATCTATGTATCCTATAATTTGTAATACCATAACCTTTAGCACGAGTCAAATTTGTTCCTCCATTAATCATTTAGACATGTGAAATAATTGCAAATCCTCCTTTTCTATCAATTCTTCTTTTTTACAATTATAAATGCCATAACCGATTTCTTCAGCATTGAATTCAATCAAACGTATATCTATATACTCATAATTTAGTTTTCGTGCAAATTCTACTGCACTATCCCAATCCTTAAACAATAAAGATGGGTAATGATCAGTTGAGATTATCAGCTCCATTAATCACCTCATTTTTTATCCTATTAACATTCTTAAATTTGCTACTGGGGTTTGTCTTAAAAAATTGTCTTCAAATACTTTCTTACAATTTTCACCATATAATTGAGGATTATCGTAAACCCAACAAGCATGACCATAAAACCCATGAATATAATTAGGGTCATTCTTTAATTCTTCATCCACTCTATCCATCATAATTTGTAATGTTTCATCAGAGTAATCCTCTAAAAATAGTTCAATCACTCTTTTTTGAAATTCCTTATATGACATTGGATAATTTTCTTCATTTAGCATGATACATCATTTATTTTTTTAATTCCCAAATTTTAGATAGATATTCTTTTTTTTAGGAATATCTAACCATTCTTTAAACTCGCGGTATTTTTCGGGATCTTCCTTTTCCAATTTCTTTTCATATTCTTTCCTTTGCTCTTCATTCAGAAAGTTTTCCAAAAAGCTTTTTTTGCTGCGGTTTCCTAAAGGACCATATCCTCCGTCTTGTTTAAATCGCATTTATCCACACTCTATAATCATTTCTGTTTCAAAGGGTCTCATCAATTTCTCAGAGTTAATAATTATTTACTCAACAATTTGACACAGCCTTCTTTTGGTTCGGAAAGATGACCTATTTCAACAAGATGACTGATGAAGGCATCAAACTCCCTGTCATCAAATGTCATTAATCCTTTTTTAAGCTCATCCAAATCAGCACAATCCCTTGAACCGATCTCCAATAGGCTGTCCAATGAAAACATTTTGAAGAGAATATAGTGCTTCAATTCGGGATTTTCACATTCGATGCGTACCGCTCCATCGCCCAGATTGAAATCCTTTTTGCAGCTTTTGCAGTGATAGTTTCCAGTACCTGGGAGTACACATCCGCCCAGGCTAACCTCGCCTCTCTCTGCCTTTTCCATAATATCAGGAGATGGAAATCCGTATACAATTGGAATCAGCTCTCCGCCGCAGTCAGGACATGCCTCTGTCTCTTCCATCGGCCGGATGATGTCAATCCATTCAAGATAATAATCCCCAACTTCAGGAGTCAGGTCAGGAAATCTTTCTGCAATGATTCCCTTTATACTTTCAATGACATACAAATCATCGGGATTGTCCTTCAGCTGGCCATAATAGTATTCCAACGCTTCGCCGTACATTTCCTCATGAAGAAGCACTTCGCCCAGATTGAAGTCATGGTCGAATGTCCTGTCGAATTCGATGGCTTCATCCATCCTGTCCAGTTTGATTAGGGCCTTAAGCTTGTTTTCGCATAGCCAGTCGAAGCACTTGATTTTCAATCCTTCATCGCAGAGCTGTAGGGACTTTTCATAATCGCCCAAATCATAGTACACCATCGCAAGGTTGTTTTTGAAATAGTAGTTGTCAGGATAAAGCTCAACTCCCCTGTTTAAAATTTCCAAAGCCTCGTCGTATTCATCCAAAAAGCAGTGGGAGATGCCCTTGTATCCCATTGCAGTCTGATTGTCCGGATGCTTCTCCAGTATCTCGTCGCACTTTTCAATCAATCCTTTATAATCCATATTTTCATATAATTTGTCGCATTCGTTAAGTTGATTTTCCAAATCCATATTATCACCATATTATCTTCTCTGTATCTCTTGCCACACTTCCCCAAGCAGATAGTCGGATACGTCATCTGCCATAAGGAAGCTCTCCCCTGACCTTTGCAAAATGTCCAGCTTCAATGCCTTTGACTGTTCCAGGTTTATTCCGAAATGGTTTCTCATGTACAGCCCCAGACCAAAATGCTGGCGGACGCCAAAGTCAAATTTGTCCTGCTTTTTTATTTTTTCAATCACATCATCATCCAACATGCCGATTACAACATCAACAGCTTCGGATACTGTCTGCGGGAAATGCTTATCAAGCAGCTGCAGATACTCCTCATCGCTTGTGTATGCCCTCATGGCTTCAGCGGGATAGTCATCCCTGTCCTTAAGCCGTTCCATATAGTACTCTTCAAACAGCAAATCAAAATTGTAATTTGAATCCAGATTATTAATCAGATTCTGCCTTATTGTTTTGCCGTCCTTTTCTGTTAGACCACCAGCTTCGAGAAGCCCGATGAATTCCGGTGACAACTCCGGGCATCCGCATAGATAGGTGATGATTTCCATTTTAATCTGTTTTTTGTCTTGCATGATATAACCTCACTGTAAACTTTTCAAAATAATCATCCGCAGCAATAGCCGACCTCTATCGAACAGTATGCAACCGGCTCCTTGTGCTCATAGGAGCTTCTGATGTAGTCCATGTTGCATTTCACCAAAGATCTTGCATGGTCTTCGCTGCGGTAGGGATAGGATTCCATCAGACAGATTATCAAATCCCTAATGTACTCGTCAAGTGAACTGTAATCCTTGAATTCACAGAATCCGTTGATGTATTCCTCGCCATATTCGCCTATTTCAATTCCATTCAAACAGTCTTCAATCTTCTCGGCCCTTTTTCGTGCTCTTTTTCTTAAATCTAATGATTTCTCATAATTTCTGCTGGCTTCATAATCAATATCCTGCTCTTTGACTATTGATTCAATGCTGTCCAATGCCTTGAATTCACTTGGCCTGTAAAAGAGAATCCTGTCATAAATATCAATGGCACTTTTGAAGCTGCCTGATTGCATGAGCTGGTCTGCTTTTTTATATAATGCATAAACGATGTTATCGACACTGAACCAATGCTCATCGAAATCATCAACCAATGACAATCCCTTTTCATAAGTTTCTATTGCTCCGTCGACATCATCAAAAGCCCACAGTAACATTTCGGCCTTTTCAAAGTAGAACATGAAATTATCAGGATATAGTCTTATGGCATAATCTGCGCATTCCAATACTTCTTCATTCTTTTCAAGCCATGCCAATGAAAAGATTTTATATCCAAGGGCTATCTCATTTTTCTTGTCTTTTTCCAATATCCTATTGCATACCTGTTCCAATCCTGAATAATCTCTTTCTTCATATGCCTTTTTACATTCATTTAATAATTCCTGCATCCTATCCCCCCATTTAATTAGATCAAAACGGGATTGATATGCCGAATAATGCCATTTTAATCGTTAACAC
>NZ_JBGUWC010000040.1:0-2605 GCF_045220775.1 Methanobrevibacter sp. | reverse complement strand
GTTTTTGAACATATCGCTGAGGTTAACGTCTCCTGTCAATTTTTTAACTCTTTTTTGTTCTGGAGTATTAGCACTATAAAATCCCATGCTTTTAATTATGTTCTTTAAATTTAAAAAATATTTTTATATTTTCAAATGAAATATAGTAAATAATTAAATTTTTCAGTTGATTATTTTGATATGTTTAGGAATTGAAGGGACAGCAGAAAAAACCGGTGTGGGCATTGTTGACAGTGATGGAAATATTCTAGCCATGGCTGGAAAACAGCTATTCCCGGAAGAGGGTGGAATTCACCCGAGAATAGCTGCAGAGCATCACGCCGAATGGATTCCTAAACTGATTCCTCAAGCTGTTGAGCAAGCGGGAATTTCATATGATGACATTGACTTAATCTCATTTTCACAGGGCCCCGGTTTAGGTCCTGCCTTAAGGATAGTTGCAACATCTGCAAGGAGTTTGGCATTATCACTTAATAAACCTATTATTGGTGTTAATCACTGTATCGGACATGTTGAAGTTGGAAAACTTGACACAGGTGCAGTCAATCCTGTTTCACTTTATGTAAGCGGAGGAAACAGCCAGGTAATTGCATATGAAAGCGGAAGATACAGGATTTTTGGAGAAACCTTGGACATAGCAATTGGAAATTGCCTTGATCATTTTGGCCGTGAAACTGGTTTGGGCCATCCTGGCGGACCGGTCATTGAAAAGCTTGCCAAACAGGGCTCTTACATTGATTTGCCATATGTCGTAAAGGGCATGGACTTTTCATTTTCAGGTTTGCTGTCTGCAGCTTTAAGGGAAGCTGAAAAGGGAACTCCAATGGAGGACATTTGCTTTTCACTTCAGGAAACTGCCTTTTCCATGCTTGTTGAAGTGACTGAAAGGGCATTGTCCCACACCCAAAAGGATGAAGTGATGCTGTGCGGAGGCGTTTCAGCCAATTCACGTTTGCGCGAAATGCTCAAGACAATGTCTGAAGAGCACGGCGCCAAGTTTTACATGCCTGAGATGAAGCTCTGCGGTGACAATGGTGTAATGATTGCATGGCTGGGACTTCTGATGTGCAAGGAGTTTGGACCGATGGATTTGTCCGAAACAGGCATCATTCAGAAATTCAGAACCGATGAGGTAGATATTCCCTGGATTGACAATACCAAATCCTATTTGGAATTAAGCGATGATTTGATAGCTAAAGGAGCCGAGTCCAATATAGTCAAATCCAGCTATTTAGGTGAAAAGGCAGTCTTAAAGGATAGGATTCCTAAGCATTACAGAATCTCTGAAATTGACGATAAGATTAGAAAAGCAAGAACCAAAGAGGAAGCCAAGCTGTTATCCGATGCAAAACGTGCCGGCGTCAGAACTCCAATCCTATATGATGTCAATTTAAAGGACAAATCAATTTTGATGGAAGAGATTGATGGCGAAATGGTTAAGGACATTATCAATGAGGATTTGGCATTCAGAATCGGCCGGGAAATCGCTAAACTTCACTCTGCAGATATCATTCATGGGGACATCACAACTTCCAATATCATGCTTCAGGATGATAAGTTGGTGTTCATTGATTTCGGGCTTGGAAGATATTCTCATTTTGAAGAAGACAAAGCTGTCGACTTACTTGTTTTAAAGAAATCCCTTCAAAGTATTGACTATAATTTGGCTGTAAAATACTTTGATTGCGTATTGAAAGGTTATGATAATGAAAAAATGGTTAATCACATATCTGACATAGAATCTCGTGGAAGGTATACTCACTAATTTTTTTTCCAAATGGGTGCAATTTTATAGTGTTAAAGCAATTTAACTAATTAAAATTACTTTTTTTAACATAATACAAGTTAAAAAGCTTTAAATATTTTGAATATAAATAATAATCCATGGAATCGTTTTTAAAATGGTTCCGTAGGAGGATTAAATGAAAAAAAGCACAAAAATAGTAATTGCACTCCAATTAACCTCTACAATAATTGGATTAATACAATTACTATATACTATTAGAGGAGGATGATTAAAATCATCCTTCTATTGATAGTAATTATGTGCTTTTTTCATTTATATATCTTTCTTAAAATGAATAAGGTGGTTTAAGGCAATGATGTTCTTTTTATCAGCAATAAACATAATTATTATATTTGTTATCATAATATTGATATATAGAACTCCTCAAATTGAATATAGAAACATATTATTTGCTTTAATGGTTTTACAGTTAGTGTTAATCACAACAAACATAATATTCAATTAAGTTTTCAGTAAACCAACACATATAATAAAAGTCACCAATATATTTAAAAATATGATAACATTTATAACTGGTAACGAACATAAAGTTAAAGAAGCAGAGAATATTTTCAAAGATTATGACATTAAATTGGAGCATATTGATTTAGGTTACGAAGAGCCTCAAGGAACTCTTGAGGAAGTGGCCATATCAGGCGCAAAATATGCTTGTCGTAAACTTGACAAACCTGTGATTGTGGAAGATGCTGGTTTATTCATTAAAGCTTTAAACGGATTTCCGGGGACATATTCTCATTATGTTCAAGATACCATTGGAAATCAGGGAATTTTAAAGTTATTAACCGATACTGATGACCG
>NZ_JBGUWC010000039.1:0-14581 GCF_045220775.1 Methanobrevibacter sp. | reverse complement strand
ACATTCCACATGGGCGAGTTTGGAATATACTGCGGAATGCTTCTGGGAGGAGGAATCGGTTCCCTCATATGTTATGCATGCATTGAGCTTTACATCAACAGACTAATCAGGAGTAGCGAGCATGTTTGATGAAGACGTACCGGCTGTTCCTTTCATCTCCATAATTCATAGGGAACATGCCAAATACCTAAACAAGAAAGTGAAAGATGAAAATTTAAGCTTTGGACTTTACCCGTTGCTGATAAAAATATATCAGACAGACGGAATCATACAGGAGCAATTGGCTCAAATCTTTCATTTAAATGAAAGTACAATAACAAGAAACCTTAAAAAGCTTGAAGAAAAGGGTTTCATCAAAAGAATCCCCGATAAAAGAACAAAAAGGATAAAGATTACTGATAAAGGTGCAAAAACCGCAAGAAAAGTAATGGACTATGACGAGATGTGGGATGAGAAAATTAAAGAGATAATAGGAGATAAAGAGTACGATAATTTTAAAAATACCCTTAAAAAAATAAGCGAGGAGTTAATATGAATCAGACAATAAACGATTTGAAAACAAGAAGAAGCATACGCAAATTCAAAGACGAACAAATCTCAGATGAAGATCTAAAAACAATATTGGAAACAGGAACCTATGCACCAACCGGAAGAGGATTGCAATCCCCAAAAATCGTTGTGATTCAGGATGCCGAAACCATTAAGGAATTGTCAGCCTGGAACAGAAGCTTTTTCCCTGTTCCAGTTCCGGATGATTTAGATCCATTTTATGGATGCAAAACCCTTTTAATCGTTCTAGCAGATAGTGAAATACCAACTTTCAAAGAAGACGGATGTAGTGTTCTTGCGGTTTTAGTCAATGCTGCTCATGCAGTTGGCGTTGGTTCATGTTGGATTCACAGAGCCCGTGAAGAATTTGCATCCGAAAAAGGAAAAGAACTATTGAAAGAATGGGGAATTCCTGAAACCTACGAAGGAATCGGCCATGTTGTTCTAGGATATCCGGACATGGAGGCACCAGAGCCATTGCCAAGAAAAGAAGATTATATTCACTACGTGGATTGAATTTATTAAAAAAAAGAATTAAAAGATGAGTTAAATCTACTCATCTACATTTTTTCAGGTGCAGAAACACCTAAAATATCTAAAGCGTTTTTAATAGTTGTTTTAGCTCTATCAACTAAAATAAGTCTTGTATCTTCAACATCAGATCCGATTACTTGTTCTGACTTGTAGAACTTATTGAATGAACTGGCTAAATCCTGTGAGTATTGTGTAATGTTGTGAACTCTCTGCTTGTTTGCACAATCTTCTACAACCTGTGGGAATTTAGCGATTTGTCTTATTAAATCTTGTTCTGCTTCATCTGGAACCCAATCGTCTGAAACTTCCAAAGAGCTAATGTCCTTGCCTGATTTTGCAAGCAATTTGCATGCCCTTGCATGGGCATATTGAATTGAAGCACAACCCCTCTCAAAGCTTAACGCCTCATCCCATTTGAAAGTCAAGTGCTTTTCAGGGGACAGTTTTGCAATGAAGAATCTTATAGCTCCAATACCTATCTCTTCAGCCATCGGTGCGATTTCCTCTTCGGATAAATCAGGGTTTCTTGATTTGATTTCATCATGCGCCCTTAAAACAGCTTCATCGATTAGTTCATCAACAGATACGAATTTTCCTCTTCTGGTTGACATGGATCCTTCTGGAAGTGTAATGAACTCATAAAATATTACTTCAGGAGCTTTTTGTCTGAATATCTCTTCAAAAATAACCTTGATTTGTTTAGCGGCCAATTTATGGTCAGAACCTAAAATGTCAAGGACAGTATCGCCTAAAGTAGCTTTATATATATGATAAGCCAAGTCTCTTGTAGAGTAAAGGGAAGTACCATTAGACCTTCTAAGGACAAATTCCTTTTCAATGTTGAAGTCGGTCAAATCAATGTACAATACTTCATCCTCACGGGTGAATCCTTCCCTTTGGATATAATTTACAATTCTGTCAACTTCACCATTCCTTACAAACTGACCTTCCCATACAAAGTCATCATGGACAATGTTCATTCGTGAAAGTGATTCCTTCATTCCACTGATACATTTTGAAACGACATCTTCAAAGACCTTGTTTAGCTCTTCGTCTGAGCCTTCTTCGTATTTTTGAATCAATTCATCAACTTTAGCATTCAATGCATCGTCTTCCTCAACGGCCTTGTTTGCGTCATAATATAATTTTCCAATCTTGTGGTCAATCTTATCTCCTTCATAATCTTCAATTTTAAAACCACATTCTGTTATGCCGCAGACGATAATGGCTATTTGCCTTCCCATATCATTAACATAATACTGGGTTGTGACATCCCTGCCTGCCAATCTCAACAATCTTGCAAGTGAATCTCCAAATATGGAGTTTCTGATGTGTCCAATATGCAATGGCCCATTAGGGTTTGCTGAAGTGTGTTCCAATATAATTTTCTCACCGTATGCCGGAAGCTTTCCATAATCTTCATCGACTTTTTCCAGAAGCAACTTTGAAAATTTAGAATAGTCTATGAAAAAGTTTACATAAGGACCAAAATTCTGAACTTTGGAAAAAATTTCCGGAACTTCAATCTTTTCAACCAAATCCTTTGCAACTTCAGGAGGTGAAGTTCTTAATTTTTTAGTAAGTGCAAAAGCAATAGTGCTTGCCAAGTCTCCCAATTCAGGATTTGGCGGAAATTCCAACTTGAAATTCCTATCTATCTCCTCATCATATTGATCCAATGCCTTATTAATGGCATCAATAGCTTGTTTTTCAATTTCAAAATACATTAACTCACCTTAATTAATAATCATAATCCCCTTAACCAGATGGAAAGGTAACCAATCTTTGGAATAACTACTAAATTGTCACCGGATGTTACAACCCTTTCTCTGATTTGGTCTGAAGTAACATAATAAGGGTCTGGAGATTTATTATTATCCCCTTTAATTACATACATCGTAGTTCCATTTATATCTGTAATATTAATAATTCTATGAATTACCGGTTGTTCAAACCATGCCGCATCATAAACGACTACGTCACCGACTTGAACATCTTCAGGATTGAACTCATTGATTCCTAAAAAATTTGCCTTTTCAACAAGAACAATATCGCCTCTGTAAAATGCAGGCTCCATACTTCCTGAAACAACTACATTCAAGTGTTGAGCGGCTATCAAAACTATTATAAGAATGATTACATATGATGCAATTTCCTTCCAATCTATCATTTAATTACCTTCTTCTTTTTTTAAATGCTGCCTGTAGACCCAATTCAATAGCATCAACTGTTTTTTGAATATCTGCCATACTGTGAGCATTTGAAATAAAATTACATTCAAATTGAGATGGCGGAATAAATACACCTTCTTTCAATAAAGTCTTGAAATATCTCAAGAACTGCTTTTTATCAGACTTTTGAGCATCTTCATAATTCAAGACAGGATTTGGATTGAAATAAATCTGAAACATTGAAGCAAGACCTACTGGCTGGATATTATATCCTTCATCCTCGATTATGGATTGAACGCTGCTTCTTAAGAAATCGCCTTTTCTTCCCAATTCCTTATAGAACTCATCATCCAATTGAGTTAAAGTTGAGATTCCTGCCTGAACTGAAATTGGATTTCCAGAAAAGGTACCTGCCTGATAAACCGGTCCGTTTGGAGCAATCAATTCCATTATCTCTCTTTTACCACAAAATGCTCCCATCGGAAGTCCTCCACCTACAATCTTGCCTAGTGTAGTCAAATCAGGAGTGACACCATAATACTCTTGAGCTCCACCTTTTGAAGCTCTAAAGCCGGTAATGACTTCATCAAAAATCAAAACGATTCCATTTTCTTCAGTGATTTTTCTAATGAACTCTAAAAATCCTGGTTTTGGCTCAATGCAACCAACATTACCCATGACTATTTCCATGATGATACAGGCAATGTTTTCTCCTTCTTTTTCAATTAATTCAGTCAGTGCTTCTTCATCATTGAATGGAACAGACAAAGTGTTTTTAGTGGTGTCTTCTGGAATTCCCGGACTGTCAGGCAAAGTTGCAGCACCGGAACCGCCTTTGACCAGTACATAATCATGCGCTCCATGGTAAGCCCCTTCAAATTTGACTATTTTGTCTCTACCTGTAAAGCCTCTTGCAAGCCTTATTGCACTCATAGTGGCTTCGGTTCCACTATTACAAAATCTTACCATTTCGGCAGACGGGATTCTTGAAACTACCTCTTTTGCAAGAACTATTTCATTTTCAGTTGGAGCGCCATAGGCACTTCCGATAGTTAGCTGATTTGAAACTTCCCTTACCACTTTAGGGTCGGCATGTCCTAAAATCAAAGGGCCATAAGCCAAACAATGGTCTATGTAAGTTTTGCCGTCCACATCTGTGATTTTAGAACCCCCTGCACTTTTAACGAAAAATGGATAAGGCTTAAAAGCACGCACTGGGGAATTTACACCGCCAGGAAAGTAATTTTTAGACTCGTTAAACAATTCTTCAGAATACATTCTATCACTCTATAAATGTTGAATCAATGAATTAACGCAAGCTACAGCAATTGGTGTTCCGCCTTTTGGACCCTCAACAACGATATTCGGAATATCTGAATTTTTCAAAGCCTCTTTGGAATCGGCCGCTCCGACGAATCCAACTGGAACTCCAACAATAGCTTTAAGATTCATTTCACCTTTTTCATATAAATCCATAGCTTCAAAAACAGCAGTAGGTGCATTACCAGAAACTACGATACCTTCAAAATCATTTAAAGCCGCATAACGCATTGCAGCAGCAGCTCTAGTAATTTGATGTTCTTTAGCTATTTTAATAACCTCTTCATTCTTAATATAACACTCAACTTCCCCATCGTATCTTGTAATACCATATTTGACCATGTTAATGTCAGTCAAAATAGTTTCTTTATTTTTTAAGGAAGCCATAGCTGCATCCACAAAATCAGGGCTCATATGCACTAATTTTGCATACTCAGGATCTGCAGTTGAGTGAACAATTCTCTCAACAATGTCTCTTTCTATAGGTTTTAAATCTTTGACATCATCTCCAATAAGGCCTCGGATAATCTCCCTACTTTTGTTGGCGATATCCAAACCTTGCTTAGTTGATGCACCCATGAACATTTTGTCTGTCATGATGTAAGTTATATATTAAATATATGTTAAATATTTTGTTTATTTATGAAAAATTATTTTTCACCGGCTGACAAGCCCGCAAGATATCCTGTTGAAAAAGCGATTTTCAAATTATAACCGCCGGTAGGCCCATGCAAATCCAGAACTTCGCCTGCAAAATAAAGATTTGGAACAATAGCTGATTGCATAGTCTTCGGATTAACATCAGCTAAATCAACACCACCAATAGTTACTTTTGATAAATCTTTATTAAAATCAGTTATCTCAAAAGTAAATCTCTTCAAATTTTCAATTAACCTATTTTTGCTTTTCTTATTTATTCGAGAAAGCTGAGTTTGTCCATCAAGATCAATGTCATCCAAAAAGAAATCGATGAAACTGTTTGTCAAGAATAACTTGAGATAATTTTTGAGTAGAGTCTTTCCCTTCTTTTGAGAATCTATTGTAAATTTCTCCAATAGATTTTCACGAGAAAAATCCGGGCATAAGTCAATAGCTATTTCAATGTTCATTTCGGGATTGTCATCCTCTAATAAGTTATAGGTCATATTTTCGGAGATAATGTTGCTTAAATTAATGATACCCGGCCCCGTCAAACCAACATGGGAAAACAATACGTTTCCTATAACCTTATATTTATTATAACTTATAACTACATCATATAAGGTGATTCCGGCAATTTGCGACAAATCCTTTTTGGTGATTAATGGAACAAGACCATATTTTATATCAGTCAATGGCTGTGATGTCAATGAATAGTTTTTAATGTTGCAGCCGGTTTGGGGATAGGTCATGCCTCCAGTGGCAATGATTATCTTATCCGCTTTAATTTCATTGTTAATTACAAAATCTTCACTAATAGATGTAACTTCAAAATTATATTTTACATTAACATCTTCAAGATATTCCAATAGAATTTTTAAAACATCACTGGATTTTTCAGTTTCAGGAAAAATTCTGTTTTCATCCTCTTCAATGAAAGACAATCCTTTATCTTCAAAAAGTGACAGTAACTTTTCATTGGTCAAAGTATAAAAAGAGTGTTTTAAAAAGTTTTTTTGAGAATATGAATCCAAAAGCTTTTTTATTGGCTTGGAATTCGTAATATTGCATCTTCCACCACCTGTCATAAGAAGCTTGCGGCCTAATGACTGGTTTTTTTCAAGCAATACTACGCTTGAGGAATTCTGGCTTGCGGCAATTGCGGCCATCATTCCGGCAGGTCCTCCACCAACAACAGCTATCTCATATTCTTCCATATCAATCTAAAAAAAAGAAAAGAAATTAAGGGGTTAATCTGTGTCTGTCTCTTGGGAAGAGAACACATTCACGGATGTTTTCAGATCCTGTAAGCACCATAGTCAACCTGTCAGCACCAAGACCCCAGCCTGCATGAGGAGGCATACCGTATTTAAACGCTTTGAGATAGCTTCCAAATCCTGCAGGGTTTAATCCTCTTTCTTCAATTTGTTTTACGAGCAAATCATATTGGTGTACACGGGTAGCACCGGATGATAACTCTAAGTTGTTATACATTAAATCGAATGCGTGAGAGTATTTTTCATCTCCCTCTTTAGGCATTACATAGAACGGTTTGATTTCAGTTGGCCATTCGGTCAGGAAGTAGAAACCACCCATTGCATCGCCTAACGCTTTTTCAGCTTCACGGGATAAGTCTTCTCCCCATTGCATTTCAACATCACGGGAGTTTACGATATCAACAGCTTCATCGTAAGTGACGACCGGGAAATCACCGGAAGGCACTTCCAATTCATGGCCTAAAACGTCCAATTCTTTAGCGCAGTTTTCATTGACATCTTTCAAGACTTGAATGAGCATATCGTTTAAGATTTTCATTACATCGACATCTTCCATAAAGGATGCTTCCATATCGATTGAAACCGCTTCGTTCAAGTGTCTTAAGGTGTCGTGCTCTTCCGCTCTGAAAATCTGACCGATTTCAAATACCTTATCCATTCCAGCGCCCATCATCATTTGCTTGTACAATTGTGGGGATTGGCCTAAGAATGCTTCTTTTTCAAAGTAAGTAATTGGGAATAATTCTGTTCCTCCTTCAGTAGCTGATGCTACGAGTTTAGGAGTGTTGATTTCATAAAATCCATTATCATAGAAGAAATCTCTGATAGTATGGAACATTTGGCCTTTGATTTTGAAAATTGCTGAAACGTTTTCTTTTCTGATATCTAAGAATCTTGAATCTAATCTTGTGTCGATTCCAGCTTGAACCTTTTCTGTTGGATCCATTGGTAAAGGCTGGTTAGCCAAGTTCAATACTCTGATTTCTTTAGGAATTATTTCAACACCGTTTGGTGCTTTTGGAGCTTCTTGAACTGTACCTTTGATTGCTACAACGGATTCTTTTCTAAATGATCTTAAATCTTCTAATATTTCTGCTTCTACTTTTTTACTTGGAGCTGTAATTTGAACTCTGCCGGTTACATCTCTGATGATTACAAAGATGATTCCGCCTAAATCACGGATTTCATGTACCCAACCCATGATTGTGACATCGCTGCCTGCAATTTCAGGAGTGGCATCTTTTGCATAGTGAGTTCTTCTCCAACCATTTAATAAACCTTGCAAATTATTCACCTCGGTTATAAAAATAAAAATAATGATAAACTTTCATTATAATTTTAATTTAGTTTTAATGTTTAATAAAGATATGTAAAAAAATAAGAATTCAGTATTGAATCAAAAATAAAAAAATAAAAATACCTTCGACACATAGTCGAAGATGTTAATTTACTCATTATTTAATCTTGTTTTAAATGAATTCGCATGTGCAAAGAACCCTTCATATTCGGCTATTGGAACTGAAGTTTTGGATAACTCTCTAAGACCATCTTTTGTGATTCTTTGAACAGTAGGCTTTTTAATGAAAGCCTCAGTAGAAAGACCTGAATACATCTTAGCCCCGCCTCCAGTAGGCAGAACATGGTTTGTTCCGGATCCGTAATCACCCGCTGCAACAGGTGAATAGGCACCCAAAAAGATTGAACCTGCATTGTTGATGTGTGATAACGCCTCATCATCATCTTTGGTGGATATGATTAAATGTTCAGGAGCATACTCATTTGTAACATGAATTGCCTCTTCAAATGTGTCAGTGATAATGATTTTTCCACTTTTTGATAATGATTCTTCAATGATTTCACGCCTTGGAGCGACTTCAGTCATTTGTTTTACAAATTCGTCAGTTTCAAGGGCTAACTTTTCTGAGTCAGTCACCAAAAAGCATGATGCATTAGGATCATGCTCCGCTTGCGCCAATATGTCGGTTGCCAAAAATTCAGGATTTGCAGTTTCATCAGCCAATATCAACACTTCAGACGGACCTGCCGGAAACTCGATATCTACTTGACCATAGACCAATTTTTTAGCTGCGGTAACGAATATATTTCCAGGCCCGACAATTTTCTCTACACGAGGTATTGATTCTGTTCCATATGCAAGACCTGCAATTGCCTGTGCTCCTCCAACCTTATATATTTCATCAGCACCAGCAATATCCGCAGCAACCAGTATTGCATCCAAGATTTTGCCGTCCTTTTGAGGAGGTGTAACACATACAACCTTTTCAACACCGGCAATTTTGGCGGGAATTACAGTCATTAATATTGATGACGGATAGGCTGCCCTTCCGCCAGGGATATAACAGCCCGCAGAGTTGATTGGCCTTACAATCTGGCCTGCAACAATGCCGGGATTTACTTCAATTTCCCATTCTGATGGAATTTGCTTTTTATGGAACTTTTCAATATTTGATGCTGCCTGCCTTAATGCAACAAGCAACTCATCATCCAGTGTATCATAAGCCTCTTTGATTTCATCTTCAGAAACTTTCAGATTTTCTATTGTAACACCATCAAATTTCTCTGTATATTCCCTAATAGCATCATCTTTATTGGCACGAACGTTGTCCAAAATCTCAGATACTGTACCTAAAACATTATTAACGTCCTGTTCTGAACGTTTAATGGTTTCAGCAAGATCAATTTCAGAGTATTTCAGTATTTCCATTATAACACTACCTTAAGATAGCGCCTGTATCGGCGGAGTGTACTAACTTCTGATATATTGCCAGCCATCCGGTAACATCACTTTCAGGGTGTTTGACCTCTTTTAATCTAGCTTCGATTTCCTCATCGGATAATTCTACATTTATAAATCTGTTTTCAATGTCGATTTCAATGATGTCGCCATTTTGGATTGCTGCAATAGGACCGTTTTCCATTGCTTCAGGAGATACGTGTCCAATGCAAGGCCCTCTTGTTCCGCCTGAGAACCTACCATCAGTTATTAGCCCAACATCCTTGATGTTCATTCCTGCAAGAGCGGAAGTCGGATTAAGCATTTCACGCATTCCAGGACCTCCTTTTGGTCCTTCATACCTGATTACAACAATGTCTCCCTCTTCGATTTCATGGTCAAAGATTGCCTTTGTAACTTCCTCTTCTGAGTCATAAACCTTTGCAGGTCCCTTAAGATGCATCAAATGGTCTGCTACAGCACCTTTTTTGACAACACTTCCATTAGGGGCTAAATTACCTTTAAGTATTGCAATTCCACCATCCTCATGGACAGGATTATCCAATGTATGAATGACATCAGTATTCTTGTTTTCAACGTTTTCCAGGTTTTCAGCAATTGTTTTTCCGGTTACTGTCAATTGCTTTGTATCGATTTTATCGCCCAATGTCTTAAGCACCGCCTGAATTCCTCCTGCCAAGTGCAAGTCCATCATTGAGTCTTCACCTGCAGGGGAAATCAATGCAATATGAGGAACTTTCCTTGATATTTCATCGAACAGTTCCAAATCGACACTTAAGCCTTCAACTTCGCTTGCAAGTGCTGGAATATGCAATGCGGTGTTTGAAGATCCACCCAATGCCATGTCAACTGCAATTGCATTGTTGAATGCCTCTTGGGTCAAGATATCGGATGGCTTAATGTCCTCTTCAACAAGCTTTACAATCTGTTTACCTGATTCATATGCAATCTGGTTGTTTTCCTCTGTAAGGGCATGGGTTGTAGCGCATGTCGGAAGGGACAATCCCAATGTTTCTGTAAGGCATGCCATTGTATTTGCAGTAAACAATCCAGAACAGCTTCCAGCACCAGGACATGCACATTTTTCAAGTTCATGAACTTCCTCTTCACTCATTTTTCCTGCAGAATATGCTCCAACCGCCTCAAAAACAGTGATTAAATCAGCAGGCTTACCATTATAAGATCCGGCTGCCATCGGCCCACCTGTAACGACAATTGATGGAACATTTACTCTAGAAGCTCCCATAATCATTCCGGGAACTACCTTATCACAGCTTGGAATCAATACCAATCCGTCAAAGGCATGGCCTTTTGTCATGCTTTCAACTGTTGCGGCAATGATTTCCCTTGAAGGCAGTGAGTATTTCATTCCTTCATGGTTCATGCTTATTCCATCGCAGATTGCCATTGTATCAAATTCAAATGGAATGCCTCCAGCGGCAATGATTCCTTCCTTTACAAATTCCACAAGATCCCTCAAGTGAATATGGCCCGGCACAATGTCGGTGAAGCTGTTTGCTATACCGATGAACGGTTTTTCGAAATCTTCATCGCCAAGACCACATGCACGCAGGAGTGACCTGTGTGGTGCCCTTTGAATTCCTTTTTTTACACTATCACTTTTCATTTAATCACACACAATTTAATCAAATCAGTATTATATATCTCATTCATAACTTTTAAAATATTGGAATTGGTTAAGATTGTGGAATTTGGTTGAAGTAATCTATATAAACAAAATTATTTTTGAAAAGTAGTATTGATTATTTAATTTATTAAAAAATAAGCCTTATTAAAATAATGGTTTTATAGAAAAGATGTCTAATTTTAATTGATTAATTTCATTTAATGAAATTTGATTTTTATGTAAAAAATAAAAAATATGGGAAAATTAAATTTTCCCATTAAACGTGTTTAACTTTTCCTTTTTAATGACAAACCAACAATTGCGAGCAATGCCAAGAGCGCCATAACAATTGGGTTACCTGTAGCATGCAAACTAGGAGGAACTGGAACGTCAACCGGAGGCTCTGTTACGTTTTCCTCAGGTTCTGTTACATTCACTTCAGCTTCATCAAAGTTATTGGTATAGTCGCTTTCGTAAGTGTCACATTCAGTAGATGCTCCAACTACAAAAGTACCTTTAGCTAACGCTTTAGTGTCAAGTAAGAGTGTGACTTTCTCTCCAGGAGCCAAATCTCCAATGGTCCAAATACCAGTATCTGGGTCATAAGTACCTTTGGAAGGTTTAAATCCTAAAAGTTTCAATTCGTCAGGCACGGTTACATAAGCACGAGAGTTAATCGCAGTGTCAGGTCCTTGATTTACAACAGTAATAGTCCAAACCACCTTATCGCCTACGGTGACTTCAGTAACATCCGGTTCAACAGTTATTACCAAGTCAACTTCAGGAGGAACGGTAGTTGAATTGTTACATTTGTTATTGGTTTCATTCGGATCATATGTATCGGAAGTAACATCTACAGTGTTAATAATTGTTACATTAGTAGCAGTGACTAAAGTTACGATATTCAAAGTAGCGGATTTGCCGCAAGCAAGGTCGCCCACTTTCCAAATTCCAGCATCAAAATCATAAGCTCCATTGGAATCATCGCTAACGTAAATTACTCCGGAAGGTAATTTTTCATTGACAACAGTATTGACTGCAGTATCTCTACCGTTGTTGGTAACAATGATTGTCCATGTTATTTTGTCGTTTTTGTGAGCAGTTGAATTAGATACTAATTTAATAACTTCTAAATCAGCTTCAGCTACAACATTAATAGAGCTATTATCCTTATTGTTGCTTTCATCAGGATCATAGGTATCGGATGTAACGTTTACAGGATTGGTTATATTAGCATTTGAATCTGTTAATATAGTATCAATATGTAAGGTTACGGATGCCCCGCTAGTAAGATTACCTACATTCCAAACACCTGTTTCAGGGTCATATGCACCAGCAGAATCGTCTGAAACATGTTGTAAACCAGCAGGTAATTTATCGACAACAATAGCGTTTACAGCATCATTAGGGCCGTGGTTAACTACAGTAATGTCCCATTTTATAATGTCGCCATAGTAACATTTAGCGTCTTCATGATCGTTTGTTTTGATTACTTCTAAATCAGCTTCAGGTGGAACTACAGTACTGTTGGTTCCATTGTTATTAGATTCGTCCGGATCGTAAGTGTCAGAAGTTGTATTGACATTATTAACAATAGTAGCATTAGTGGCATCAATGAGTGTTTCGATGATTAAAGTAGCAGATTCACCGCTGGAAAGATTGCCAACTGTCCAAGTATTATCAGCAAACTCACCACCACTGACATTAACAACATCTAAACCACTAGGGATAACATCTTCAACAACAACATTCACAGCATCATCCGGACCGTTATTTGTAACAACAATAGTCCAACTTACCACATCACCTTTATGAGCGGTATCATTAGAAACAAGTTTAACAATACTTAAATCAGCTTCAGGAGGAACAACAGTATTGTTGGTTCCATTGTTATTGGTCTCATTAGGATCATAGGTATCAGAAGTAACATTCACATTATTAACAATAGTAACGTTAGTAGCATTCACAACAGTTCTAATAACTAAAACTTTAGAATCACCACTAGCAATCTCATCAATAAACCAAACATTATTCTCAAACCTACCCGCATGACCAAGATTAATCACTTCAGGATTAATTAACTCAGCAGGAATGACGTCAATTACAGTAACATTGACTGCAGTATCAGGACCATTGTTGGTAACAGTAATAGTCCATTCTACAACATCACCTTTATGAGCAGAAGCATTAGACACAGTCTTATTAACAGTTAAATCAGCCTCAGGAGGAATAACAACAACATCAAAATCATTATTATTACTCATATTAGGGTCATAAGTCTCACTGGAAACATTAGCCATATTAACAATAGACATGTTGGTAGCATTCACAATAGTTCTGATAACTATAATTTCCACTTGACCTAAACTCATATTGCCAATAGTCCAAGTCTTACCGTCAGCAGATAATTCACCGGTAGTAATGTTAACAACACCATCGTAAATCAATTCATCAGGTAAAACATCCTCAAGAACCGCATTAATGGCGCCATCAGGACCATGGTTAACAACGACAATAATCCAATCAACAACATCGCCTTTATGAGCAGACATGTTGAGTGAAGCTTTAATGACCTCTAAATCAGCCTCAGGAGGAACAACAGTATTGTTAGTTCCATTGTTATTAGACTCATTAGAATCATAAGTATCAGAAGTCACATTCACAATATTAACAATAGTAACGTTAGTATCATCAACAGTAGTGTTAAGAACTAAAACTAAAGTCTCGCCACTAGCCATCTCATCAATAAACCAAATTTCACCATCAAATGAACCGTCATCAATACTGACCACACCATTATAAATCAACTCAGCAGGAATGACGTCGGTTACAGTAACATTGACTGCAGCGTTAGGACCATTGTTTGTAACAGTAATAGTCCATTCTACAACATCACCTTTATGAGCGGAAGCATTGGATACAGTCTTATTGATTTCTAAATCAGAAACTGAAACTACGAAAGTAGTATTGTTAGCATCGTTGTTATCATAATCTGATTCATTGGTAGTTGTGTTTACAACCACGAAGTTAGTGTTATTGCCTTCAATAGTTAATTGAGTAATTACTTTAACAACAATAGAAGTGTAAGGAGCTAATTCTCCAATTTCTATGGTTAAAACACCATCAACTACATCACTAGCATAATTGCCAATGACAACAGCACCAGCAGGTAAAGTATCAGTGACAACAACATCTTTAGCAACACTAGGACCATTGTTAGTAACAGTAATAGTCCATTCTACAGATTCGTTGAATAATATTTCAGTAGCATTTACATCTTTTGTAATTTCTAAATCGCAAATAGGATCAACTTGAGTAGTATTGTTAGCATCGTTATTAGTTTTGTTAGTCTCATTAGTAGGAGTAGTAACAACAACAACATTAGTTAAATTACCCTCTTTAACCGCTTTAGTAACAATAGTGAGCACTTGAGAAGTGTAAGGATCCATATCGCCGACAATCCAAGTAAACTCTTTACCATTAATAGTAATAGCAGATGAATTACCAGTCAATACAAGACCATCAACCAAAGTATCAGTCACATTAACATCTTTAGCAACACTAGGACCATTATTAGTAACAGTAATAGTCCAAGAAACAGACTCATTTAAGTTAATAACAGTAGCATTAACAGTCTTATTGATCACTAAATCACAAATAGGATCAACTTGAGTAGTATTGTTAGCTTCATTATTGGTTTTGTTAGTCT
>NZ_JBGUWC010000038.1:0-36657 GCF_045220775.1 Methanobrevibacter sp. | reverse complement strand
GGTGTGTTCTCCATATTTGTGGTCGCCAAAGACGAAATCAGTCAATGCAAACTCAGCAGAACCGTTGACCAATGTAATATTGGCAACAGATTTGCCGTCAATGGCAATTGAAACAACACCTTCAGCATCGTCACCGAATGCCATCTTAATGGTATCATCATCGTCCAATACTAGTGGCTCCGGCAATGATAGCCAGCGGCCGTCATCCCCAACAAATAGAGTTAGATAATTATTGTAGAATGAAATACTGCTATCATCGAGAGTTGCATTATAGGAAATCCAGACTGTGTGATTACCATAACTTAAAACACCCAAATCAACAGCATTTTCACCTGCAACTAAAGTATAAGTCTTTTTATCACCATTATCTATTTGAACTGTTACGTTTCCTGCCTTTATGACATTGATTGTTACAATTACATTCTCATTTTCCTTAACCTTGTCATCCATGCTGACATTAACATCATCTGTCTTGATTAAGGTTTCAAATGTGAATGCAGTGGAATTCAAAACAGATCCAAACTCACTGTCACAAACCCTAACTTCAGCAGCATGCATTCCAGGAGCCCAAGAGGCAGATGAAACAAATGTTATTAAGCCTTTTTCGAAAGTCTTGTGTGAGTAAAGCACACCGTCAATGTATAGCTCACCATAAGCGGAAATCGGTTCAAAGACACGAACACCTGCAAACGGCAATTCACATGCATATCTTGAAGATTCATTAACAGCAATAATTATATCATCTAAGAACTCAACTTTTAAAGTGTTGCTGGTAACATCTAATGCATTTACGCCATCTGCAGTGAATTTGACATCAACATCATAGTCCCCATTGATTTCATAGAAACCCAAATCGGATAATGATAAAGCAAAATCATTATTGTCATAATTCGCTTTGATATCAACAACATTGAATTTATAAACAGCTCGACTGTTAAAATCAGTGTTTACATTAATATTTGAAATGTTAGAACCATGATTATTCTTAAATTTGATAGTTACAATGATTTGACCGGTATTTATTGAATCAGGAATATTCAAATTGACGAAATTACCATAATAGTCTTCTACGTTTTCAGTCACGTTAGGTGTGAAATCATTGGAGTCGACATCCTTCCATAACACATCCAAAGTGGTTTCACCACTTCTTTCATTACCATTACCATATAAAACAGTGATACTATCTCCGAAATTCTTATTTTCAAAATCAGAATAACTTAAATAGTAGCGACCGTCATCATATTTCAAATCTTTGATGTTTTTACTAAGGATTGTAGCATTATCAGAATTCAAAACAGTAACAGTACCATTTGTTGAATTGATATCGCCATAATAGGTATCTAAGTATAACAAGACTGGATCAATACCATAACCTGTGAATAATCTGGTAGTTGCATTTTGATAGTTTACCTTAACGTTAGATGCCAATGTAATGTTCAGATTGGTTACATCCATCTCGCTAAAATCACGATATACCAATACATTAGCGTCATATATATGCGGAACATATGTAACCCTAATATCATATTCTCCATTATCGATAATACCCAAATCATCTAATGTTAAATTGAAATCCCTGTTATCATTTTCACATAGCCAGAACAGTTCAAGTTCTGTTATTGGAGTTGAACCCTCATCGAGAGTCAATAACTTTCCAAGATTTTCAACCTTGACTCCGTTTACGTATACATTGAAGTAACCGCTCTGGAGTTTCCATTCTATGGTTTGCCTATTAGTGCCATCAAAACTGAACAGATTTAAAACGCCGTTTTCCAGATTGATTAATATCTTATCTGTGATGTTTATTCCAAACCAGTCATCTATATTTTTAGGTGAAATAATTGCCTTTAAGTATTTTCCAGTACTATTTTCAAATATTTTTTCCTCAAAATACTCTTGTTCCTCTCCATCATATACCAGGGATAGAGCTATGATGTCTCCATCATTCAAATCGTCCAACAGGTTACCTTTAGGAATGTAGTATAAATAACCTCTGACAGAATAACTGTACTGCTTATTATCATCATAATCCTGCATTATCTCATCCAGAGTCTTGTTAAACAGTATTTTATCCCCGCAAACGATTGAAAAATAGCCAGTTGAATCTAATTCATCCGGAATAGTAACTTCAGTGACATATGTGAAATCTTCAATATTGCCCAAGTAGGCATTATCATCAGATATGCTAACTCCTTCTGCAAAATCATAAAATTCTACAATGTCCTCATCAACAATATGGCATATTACCTCACGATTTTCAACATCACGATTTTGTGTAATGAATTCGATTCTAACTAAATCCTTATCTTTGGCATTGGCAAGGTCCAGTTCCTTGAAGTATACGAAGTATATGTTGCCTAAAGAAGGATAGTCATAACCCATATGTTCTAAATCAAAATCATTTAGAAGTTTTTCAAATATAAGATTGTCATCACAGTAGATGCATAATTTGCCATCTGAAACATTGCCTAAAACAATTTCTGGAACCATAACACATGCAAAAACATTGTCCCCATCAGAAGTGATGTTGAAAACAATTTTATCCTCGTGCATCTCTGCTGTGTCAACAAATATCCAATCATCATCCATGACGGACTTATCATATATCCTCATGGAATCTGTCTTTTGGAGAATAAAATCTCTTGAATCTTTTGCATAGTATGTTTCATTGTTTGCGTGGTCAATATATCTAAATGTGGCTGTGATTATTGCCTTATCTTCAAGGGTTGCAAATGAATCCAAATCCCCGAGAAGAATATCATATAAATAATAACCAAAGTATTTAGCTGAGTGATAAGTTATTCTATTGGCCGAGAGAAGAATATCATACAAATAATATCCACCATCCCATCTGGAATCTATTTCCCTTAAGTTTTTATAAAATGAATAATTTCCACTTGTAATATTGATAGTGGCATTTTCAAGGTCAAACTCAGCGGGAATGCGAACGGTGAATACCTCATCATAATCGTTTGTAAGGTCTCTTCCATCATCCAAAAATTCCAATCCCTGACCTTCATTATACCATCTAAGTGTAAATCTCTGCTTAAATGAGTAGGCATCATCCACATTAACTTCAATAATGTATCTCGGCCCATCATCAATGCTCATATCATCTAATGAGAATCCTTTCCATTTGCCATAATCATTAGGGACGACATCATATGTAACATGTTCAAGATAGTATTCATCATCTTCATTGAATAGGTCTATTGTGATTGTTTCGCAATCCTCCAGGCAGAACACATTGACCATCCAATTTTCAAAATCAAGTTTTGTCCTAACGCTATCTCCATCAAAGGATTCTACTCTCAATTCATCAAAAATGCTTTCAACAGTATTTTCATCGAAAATGAATCTAAGTTCCAGGTCTTTTGTACCGGTAATGTTCAATTGCCTTAAATCCCAGGAATAATCATGATTTAATGAAAGTTTAGAGATGAATTTGACCTCATCATCTAAAAGAACATATAATGTTCCAGGCCTTCCCTCATCAAAGAATCTAATTAGGATTACATCTCCCTGACTGTCATTATAGAGCGGACCACGGTCATCTTCACCATTCCAAATGCTTACCTCACCCCAACGGAATATTTCCTTTTCACATGAATACACATCATCTACTTCAAATCTGATTCTGGAATAATCTGTAATTGAAACTTGTAAATCGCTGAAATAGAATTTGGTCCATTCGTCCCAATAAGTATCATCAATTGTGTAATACAACTCATATTCATCATCCTCTTTTTCTACAGTGATTTTAATTTCACCATTTTCACCGTCTGGACAATAAAAATCAATACAACGATTATCTGAATTAATTATTGCTCTAAAACTTTGGTAGTCAAATTCGACTACATTCAAAGTTGCGTCGGCAAGAATTTCTTCACTTTCATCAGACAAATATTTAACAATAACATCATATTCATCTACTTCTGTCATTCCCAGATCTTCTAAATTCCATTCATAATGATTATCATCGATTTTGCAGTTGATTATTTCTTCTTCATTGACTATAATAACAATATTACCAGATTTACCTTCAGGAATATCAACTGAAATTATATTATCTTCTATATCATTGTAAATCTGTCCATCTTCATCAGCATCCCAAATCCATGTTTGGAATTTAAATCCGTCAATGCACCAAACGTTTACCCATGCATCAGTTATCCACTCATCATCATCGTTAAACAGTTGAATGTTATAACTGTCATCATGTTCTATGCCTAAATCTTCTAAAGTCCAATTCATTAAGGAATCAGCATCAAAGTCGCAGAGATAATCATCCCCAATTCTCATTGTGAAATGTTGGCCAACTATATCATCAGGACATGCCAAGTATAATACAGGACCTTGAATTTCCCAGGATTCAACGCTCAAATCACTTGAGTATAGCCTGATGTCATCAAGAGCATCATCAACATTTAAAGTGTAAGTGAACTCCTCAACAAGGTCACTGCCGTCATATACTTCAATACGGATAGCGTATTCATCGGCATAGGCAATTCCCAAATCATTCAAAGTCCATCTGAACGGATATTGTCCATCGGATTGCTTTTCATCACCTTCAACATAAACTTTGACATTATATAATGGTTCGCCGTCCTCATCCTCACTGTAAAATCTTATAACATCAAACGGACTATTAATATAAACGTATTCACATACATTATAATCCAATTGCGTTAATTTGAAAGCATGATTTTCAACTAAGATGATTTCATCACCATTAGAATATGTTAAATTAATTGTGTAAGTTCCAATTGTACCGATATTGTCTAAATCTCTTAATTCCCATCGAATTTCATCTCTTCCATCAAGAGATTCATCATATATTCTAATAATCCCCTCAGGACTTTCAATGCTTAAGATTAAAGTACCTTCATTTACATTATTGACCCAAACGCTACAGATATCACTTTCATCATTTCCCTTTGCATCATGAGTTGATACCCACCAACCAAAATCTTGAACTGTAATTTCATTTTCTTCAGAATCTTCAGTTTCTAGGTTAAATGAATTTTCATCGATGATATGGAAAATATAAGTTCCAGAATTTAATAAATTATCATCATTATCAAAAACAGCAATTTCAAACTGGTCTCCATCATTTAAATCTCTAAAATAGTCTACAGAACCAATGGGAATGCCATATTCTGTATATCCTTCACGACCATCATAAGGCCAACTAAACCCAAAATCATTTACATCATTATTTAATAACTCAATTTCACCACTGGAGATAATAACATATGCATCAGCCCAATCCGGAATAGAAATACTTGCAAAACCGTCAGTTCCTTGGTCATCATAAGAGATTGCCCTATCATCTACATAAATAATTGCCTCACAATCGTCATCATCATTTTCGAAATGCCATACATTCAAAGGCACTGAAGGAATTAAATCTCCGATTCCATCACCAATATAAATCCTAAAATCACCATTATAATCAATTTTTAAATCATCTAAAGTCCATGAAAGCATGCCTCCAGGGACGGATTCCGTTTCAATCCAATCCCCATTAGGAACAATAAGAACAACATCCCCAGTATAATCACTAGGGCAATAAAGATATAATACTGGATCACTTTCATCGAAATCATGTATTCCCTCATAATTAGTAAAGGCTCTGAATTCATTCTCATCAAATCCAATGACATTCAGAGTCATTTCAAAAGTCTCTACAAGATTATATTCCTCATCAAGAGCTTTTATAAGAATATTGTATTCCCCTGGAGAGGTTATGCCCAACTCTTCCAAACTCCAAGCTATTGGACCGTCACTGTCATCTCCTGGGTCAGCAGGGTTTTCATTATTATCAACATAAACTTCAAGTATATCTGTTCCTTCATAAATTCTTATAACATCAAATGGATAATCAATATAAACGGTTTCATCCCTATACTCTTCAATATTACATTGGGTTAATTGGAATTCACTTGTGAAAATTTGAATGTTGTTATTATATGTTAAATCAAAAGTATAAACTCCCAGTTCAGTCAAATCCAAATCAGAGAGCTTCCATGAATAATAATCTTCGGACTTAGTTATTTCATAATTTTTTGTTGCAATATGCCCATTGCTGTTTGAAATGTCTAAAGCAAGGGTCCCTTGAGAAACATCTTCCCACCAAACACGCACTATCTCATCATCATCTTTAAAAGTTGGTTTATGAGTTTCATATTCAAAACCAAAATTCTCACTAGTCACTCCTACAGCACTATCATCATCTGAAGAAGCAATTAAATCATCACCATCCTCAGAAATTATTTCATCATCCAAAGAAGCATCAACGGACACCTCTTCATCAATATCTGCCGTTAGAGTTTCATTAAAATCAGAGTCTCCTTCTGCACTAACGGCCCCAATTGTTAAAATCGCCAATAATATTAACGTTATCAGCATTCCCTTTTTAAACCTCATATTTCTACAACTCAAGTATAATCGATTTAATATTAAATATAATATAAAATTTGTAATTAAAAACTATTTATAATTTAATATAAAGTTGCTAATTTCATTTACTTTTTTAAAGATTATCGAAAAAATAATTTATTGAAACTGAAATTTTGCTAATAAATTTTCAAGCAATAATGTATACCATATTTACTTTAAAACATCCAAAATAGACAATGAAAAGAATTTTGTAAAATTCAAAAATATTAAAAAAAATAGAAATAAGGAGTTGAATCCTTATTTTTTAACTTTGACTGTTTTTTTGACAGTGTCTTTCAAGTATGTTGCTTGGTATTTGACCTTTTTGCCAACCTTAAGCTTTTTCAAGACTTTTGATTTGATGGTGACTTTTGCCACACCTTTCTTGTTGGTCTTTGCGGTGTATTTTTTGCCGTTGAACTTGAATGTGACTTTTTTCTTTTTAAGGTATTTGCCATTCACTTTCTTGAGTGTTGCAGTCAATACCAGTTTTTTGGCTGATTTTTTAACCTTGACTGATTTTAAGGTCAATAGATGGTTTACTGTCAGTTTTTTGGTTACGCTGACGCTTGCGGCTTTTGCTGTGATTTTGTATGTTCCTGGTATTTGACTTAAGGCTATGCTTGCAACACCGTTAGATCCTGTTGTGGCGGTCTTATATGCCTTATTGTTGATTAGGAAGGTTACTTTAACACCGCTTACCAGTTTTCCGTCACCGCCATAGACCTTAACTGAGTATTTTGTATTTGATGTGTAAAGCATTTTTAAATCGCCAGCGGTGATTTTAGCAACTTTGACATGGACATTTACCAATGCATCCTTTGTAAATCCTGCGTATACTTCGTCCCCGGAATACCTGAATTCAATATTATAGTTTCCATCCTTGTATTTGGACAAGTCGATTTTGGCAATGCCGTCAACAATTTCGACCACAATTTCCTTGACTCCGTCAACAAAGACTTCAACAGTACCTGTTGCATTTTCAGGGAAAGGTATAACAACAATACCCTCATCATTAGATTTAAATGTTTTTTCAATAGTGACCTCTTTAGGCAACAAATGTAAATTATATTTAATTGGACTAGGATTATTTTCTCCAAACAAATCTTTTAAAATATCATTATAAACATAATAGTATCCAAAAGTGACAGTATGATTGCCCGCAATCAACTTAGAAGATGAAAAACTACTATTCACTACACCCTCTTCAATATCTAAAACATAAATCCTATTATTAACCTTAAGTATAATCTGATCGGTAACATTGCAGCCGAAATCCATAAATATGCTCACATCATCACCGACAGTACGGCCTTGAGCAATGTCAACGATAGGACCTACAGTAAATCCTACAGTCTTAGAAATCTCCCTATAATTGGAACTGCCTCCATAATAAATATTGATTTTATATGCTCCCATGTTTAGATTTGAAAACTCATGGGAAGCAAAACCGCCATTAATTGCAGCTAAGCAAGTGAAAATTATTTCATCATCTTTAAGCAAAGTCAAATTCACATGACCTGTAGCATCGCTTGGAAGAGCAACATTGACAGTTTCATTTTCACCATACTGAATATTATTTACTGAAATGTCAACAACTGGAGCCACTTTATTAGTGAATGTACAATTACTTACTTTTCCACCATGAATAGCAGCATTAATATTACCTGCACTACCCATAATTTTAGAATTGGAAACAGTTACATCATCTTTAGTAATATAAACTGCAGCAATATTCTCATCGGAACAAGTTAAACTTAACTTATCCATCTTACCATTATTTCCCGCCCAATAGATAGCACCCCCATTATCAGCAGAACAATCTACAAAACTACATTTGGAAACAACACCATTATTGCCAGTCCAATAGATAGCGCCTCCGGTTTCAGCAGCACAATTCACAAAACTGCAACCGGATACATTACCATTATTGCCTCTCCAATAGATAGCACCTCCAGAACCAGCAGCACAATTCACAAAACTGCAATCCAACATAGATCCATCGTCACCTGCCCAATATATAGTACAGTTGTCAGAAGAATTCACATTAGCAAAAATGATATTCCTGAAAATGACATTGGATGCATTGATATAGAACATTATTGAGGAATAGTTTGCATCAAATGTTGCATTATCCCCTTCAATAATAATAGGCTTGTTAATGATGAATACTGCATCTTTGATTAGATAGTATCCTGAAAATATGATTGTGTCTCCTTCATTTGCATTATCGAATACACTTTGAATATTTTCAGCAGAGTATTCATTCGGAACAATGAAATTCAGAGGGGCGTTTCCTAAAATATCCGCATTATTAGAACCCAAGACAGCACGATTACCTGCTTTATTTTTACAAGTTAGATAGTTATTCTCTACTATCACATTATAATCGCCAACATCTATCGAATAATCCCCACCGGATTTGACCGTATTATTCCTAATTGTTACAATATCCGATCTGACAACAATTCCAACACCGGTTGAGACAATATTATTATTTCTAATCCAATTATCACTTGCACTAACAGTTACACTACCATTAACATCGTTACCACGGAAAGCAGTTCCAATTTTATTAATAGTAACGGCTCCCACAATGGTGTTATTTTCTATAATTGCATCATCACCACTAGTTGCTAAACCACTGTTAAATGTGTTGTTGTAGACATGAGCATTAGAATTAACAGTTACTTTACCATCCACAGTATTATTGTAAGCAGTAGCATCTGCACCAACAGTTAAAGCACCGGATATAGTATTGTTGTATAATGTTGAATCTGATAAGACGTTCATTGAACTTCCGTTAAGAAGCACATTGTTTCTGTAAACGTTATTGTGCGGTGAAGAACTTAGAGCAAATTGAGTAGTAATTCCATTACCTTCATATTCAACTGTGTTGTTTTCAATCAAGTTGTCTGATCCTGAAAGTACAATAGCCCAAGAAATGGCTGTAGCAGCATTAGGACTGTAGACCCTATTGTTGGTTATATTGTTGTGGATATTTGCTACAACATCAGAAGGAATGTCTACATTGAGAGTGGTTAAATAAATCATGTTTCCAACATTTCCCTCTGCAATAATTGTGTTGTTGTCAAATGTGCAGTAATCAGCCCAAGCCATTTCAAATATAGGATAACCACCATTTTCTCTTATGCTGATGTAACTGTTTTTAATGATTACGTAAGTGCAGTTTGCTCTTACACCTATAGCCCCTACTCCAGAGCCGATTTTTTGATTTTCGATTACATAACTGATATTGTCTAAAACAACATTATGGGCATTAGCAATCCATAATTGAGTGTTGTGGAATCTAATTCCAGTGACGTTAGTTCCAGAACCGCCATTAGTAATAGCAAAACTGTTGGCTGGGCTTTCACCCAATAGACTACTAGCAGTATTGTTCAAATCAATATAAGCATCATGAGTACTTGAAATGATATTTACGGGTTTGTTTATATTCATTTGAATGACATTTGCCTGATTAGAGTTGATGATTGAACCTTGGAAATCTAATGTAGCTCCTTCAGGGACATAATCAAATAGTTTACCGTTGTCCTCTTGGTTGAAGTATAATGAATAGGTATCTTGAGTTACAATATTAGTTGAATTAACAACAGGCAAATCATTTTGAACAACCACCATCTGTTGTAAAGCCAGAATAGTAGAAGCAGTAGCCTCAAACTTGACAGTGACATTGCCTGAATCAACATCTGCTGTAAAAACATCTGTAGAACTGGAAGTACCAGACCAGACATTAGCGTAAACATTCCCATTAATAACCAGATTACCTTCACCATTTTGAGCTGAGGCAGCAAATACATACAAAATAGCATCGCCATCAACAGTGCCAAATGCTGTGGAATAGCTAACATCCAAATTATTACTATAGGAAGTACCTAACAAATCCGCCTCTTCCACAATATAAACGGTATTGTTGACCGCCTTGGCAGGATTATCAACCATAACAATCAGTGAACTTGGATAAACTGCAACATTGCCCCCTTCCTTATTCAAAGCGAAACTATTACTGCCATCAACAACAAGTCCTGTTACGTTATAAACAACTAAACCGTAACCGTAGCCGCCATAAGTACCTAAGTTAGTTTGATCACGATAACTGGAAATAGGAGCAATCACATGACCATTGAAAGTAATATCCCATGAATTAAAGTCGCCAGCAGCAACTTTATCCCAATTATACGGAACATATAACAACGCTTCCTTAACGCTACCATCATCTAAAGCAACCGCCAAAACATCAGTTAAAGTAGTATTCATATTAGAACTATAATTATTACCATTTACGATGATAACCTCACCAACGAAAGAATATTCCCTAAAAGTTTGATTGAGACCAGGATATGCATAATTTTTGCCTAAATAACCATTATATGCAATTACCTTGGTATATGTTTTTGAATCCACAACGACATTTCCATATTTTACATTAACAGTGTAATTGACAAGATTGCTGTCATATTGGCCATTAACCGTTTGAGCTGTGATGGGTCTGACAGTAGGGTCATTAACAACCAAAGTTGTTACTCCACTAGCTAGTGAATCAATTGTTTTTGTTGCAATTACTGCATTTCCTTCACTGCTTACCACTTCAACAACTACATTTGCAACAGCGCCGCTTTCCTGATTGTTGATGTTTATAGTCAAATTATTGTTAATACCCGCATAGATTCCATCAAAGATTCCAGAAGTCCATTGGGTTGTCATTGAGTCAACGGCAATGTCCGGAATAAATATTTCCCTTTCAGTCAATAATAGAACAACTGTTTTATAGGAACTGTAACCAGCAGCAAAGGAAAACTCCAAATCTGAACCTTGTGTGAAGTAATCGCTTAAAGAATGATTTTCAGAATCCCAATAAGCATCAATATAATAATTGCCCTTAGAAATCTCTGTAGGGCTAGCTAAAGTTTGCCCATTGAACTTATATGTTTGGGCATAAACGGTAGATACTGCAATGGTTTCCAGAGTAAAATCATCAATTGGGCCGGTATATGAACTGGTATTGATAGTTTCTGACTTTTCTGAGTTTGTCCAGGACTGGCCGACTTCTAACCAGTAGGTTATGTTGTCATTATCACCGTCATCATAAGCAAAAAACAATGCAATCATTTTAATTTTTCCATTAAACTGATAGGAACCATATTCAGAATTAGAAACATCAATTGTAAAAGAGCTTCCCGGACTTAAAGAGGAAATGGCATCAGTTATATTATAAACGCATTGATAATCGGAATACTGTTTGGTTGCATGATTATTGATAACATACACGGTAGGATCGCTTGCTTGATTGCCCGTATAAGTCAAATCTTCAGAACCTAAAACTACAGTTGAACCGGTAGTTAATGTAACATCCGAATGCAATGCATAAGTATCGGAATTGCCGCTTCCAGCATAGGAAGTCACAACGACAATAGCTGATTTGATATTTGTGACATCATTCGGAATAGTGTATTGAAGACTGCCGCTGATGGACCACGGATTAACGCTAATCACTTTAGCGTCACCTGAAACAACACCACTTTCAGACAAATACATAGATTCAAGCATTTCTACAGAACTGCCATTAGTTGAATAATTCTCGGTTAATATAAACTCGTCTCTAGCATTTCCAATTTCGTCATGTGAATCTGATAAAGTTCCGCTTGTTGAGGATAACTTATCCTGATTTGTTGCATCAATTTCATCATCATTTTGAACCTTGCTTAAAAGAGAGTTATCTTCACTTATTTTCACCTCTTTTACTGGCGATTCAATGTTTAAATCATCATTTGCCGTCAAATTATCAGAAGTAGTATTGTCTGATGCATTGACAGCCCCCATTGTTAAAATAACAAATAAAATAAATGTTATTAATATTATTCTTTTAAACTTCATAAAATAACAACTCAAATAGAATTTAATATTATATAAATATTTGTAATTAAAAAATATTTATAATTTTAGAAAAAGTTACAAATTCCATTTACTTTTTCAATGACTATCAAAGAAAAAATTTATCGAATTATCTGATTGACTAATTATTATTCAATCATTGATGCATACTATATTTTACATCAACTGATTAAAAAAATAGTGAAAATGTTTAAAAAAAATATAAAATAAGGAAGTAAATCCTTATTTTTTGACTTTAACTGTTTTTTTAACTGTGTCTTTCAAGTAGGTTGCTTGGTATTTGACCTTTTTACCAGCCTTAAGCTTTTTCAAGACCTTTGAATTGATGGTAACCTTTGCCACACCTTTCTTGTTGGTTTTAACAACGTATTTTTTGCCGTTGAACTTGAAGGTGACTTTTTTCTTCTTGAGATATTTTCCGTTAACCTTCTTGAGTGTTGCTGTCAATACAAGCTTTTTGGCTGACCTTTTGACTTTAACGGTTTTCAAGGTCAGCAAATGATTTACTGTCAGTTTTTTGGTTACGCTAACGCTTGAAGCCTTTACAGTAATCTTGTATGATCCTGGAACTTTGCCTATGACAATGCTTGCAACACCATTAGAACCGGTTGTGGTAGTCTTATAAGCCTTATTGTTAATCAGGAAAGTTACCTTAACACCGCTTGCAAGCTTGCCGTCGCTGTCATAAACTTTAACTGAATACTTATTTTTTGAAGTATAGACAAGTTTTATATCGCTTGCAATAATCTTAGCGGCCTTAACATAAACATCCACCAATGCATCCTTAGTAAATGGTGCATATACTTCATTTCCAGAATATTTGAAAACAATGTTGTATTTTCCTTTATATTTGGATAAGTCAATTTTAGCAATACCGTTGATAATTTCGACCACCATTGCCCTAACGCCATCAACAAAGACTTCGACAGTACCGGTTGCATTTTCAGGGAATACTAAAATGATAACTCCATCATCATTAGATTCGAAAGATTCCGGAATGGTTACCTCTTTAGGCAGTAAATTCAAACTGTATCCCAATGAATTAGTATTACTATATTCCTTAAACCACTTTAGAACAGCGTTATTACCCAAATACCCAAATGTGACACTGTGATTGCCTGCAGTTAATTTAGCTGTTGAAAAACTATCATTAACTATACCATTTTCAATATCTAAAAAATGGCACCAATCAGTAACATTAAATATAATCTGACCAGTAATGTTTTCGCCGAAATTCATGAACACACATATATCATCACCAACAGTAGCATTCTGAGAAATGACAACACTAGGCATTACAACAATGAAATATTCTGATTGGGAGCCTAAGTAATATTCATCACCTTCAAATTTTGCAGAGATATTGTAAGTGCCCACTTGTGCTGGTGTGTAAACAAATTTTTCGCCTATATTGCATGTGCCAATGGATTGCCCGCCAACATATAGCTCAACAATGCCGTTGATGCAGGCATTTTGATCAAGGACTTTAGGGGTGATTGAGATTTTATCCCCCATGATTATTGTAGTCGCATTAAGTGTTAATGTTGTTGTAGTGGCTAAATTATCAACAAGAGCACAATTAGAATTAGTTCCACCAGAAATTGCACCGTCTAATCCTTTTTTATCTATAAATTTGGAATTGCTGATGCTGACCAGATCCGTATCAACACAAATTGAACGACCTTTACCAGCATCATTGTTGATGAAACTGGAATTTTTTATGAAACCTTCTTCATCATTCCAATGAAACATAATTGCACCCCCTTCATCTGTAGCAGAACAGTTCACAAAACTACAACCTAACACGGAACCTGGACAGATAAACCAATACATGGCACCACCAGACCCATAAACCCCTGTAGCAGAACAGTTCACAAAACTACAACCTGACACGGACCCTAATTTACTTGCCCAATAGATAGCACCACCAAAAACATCATAATCACCAGAAACCACAACAGAACAATTCACAAAACTAGAATCAGAAACAAGACCATTATTAAGATTGTTCCAATAGATAGCACCGCCTTCACTACAATTCCCCTCAGCAGAACAATTCACAAAACTACAACCGGACACAGTACCATCATCAGTACACTCATCATCATCCCAGTAAATAGCACCACCGAAAGCAATAACCCCTGTAGCAGAACAGTTCACAAAACTACAACCAAATACAGTACCATTATCACCCTCCCAGTAAATAGCACCACCACGAGCATAATTCACATCAACAGAAGAACACGCTATAAAACTACAATCGGAAACAGTACCATTATCACCGGACCAGTGAATAGCTCCTCCTTCACTAGAAGCGGAACAGTTCACAAAAGTACAACCAGACACGGCACTATTAGCGCAAAACAAGTAAATAGCACCGCTAAATTCACCAGCATTACAATTCACAAAACTACAATCAAAAATGCTAACGTTAACACCGTCAGTACTATTGCAATATACAGCACCTCCACTGGAACTAGATGAATCAGCATTGGTTAATATGATATTTTTTAAAACTACATCCGATGCGATTATATTGAAAATCCTTGAGGCATAGCCTGCATTCAATGTTGAATTGTTTCCGTCAAGGGTAACCGATTTGTTTACGTTAATCTGTGTTCCACTTCCAAGATACTCATTTCCAGAAAGCACGATTGTGTCTCCTTCAGCAGCATTGTCAATCATTGTTTGAATATCGCTGAAAGATCCTTCACCCATACTAAATATTTCATCATCACTTGCAGATAAACCAGAAGAGTTATCGCAGGATTCACTAACTTCCATGAACGATTCGTCATTAATTGCCAAATCGTCAGAAGTTTCATTAATATCCGATGCGCTAACGGCACCAAGAGTTAAAATAACCACTAAAATGGATATTAACATTATCCTTTTAAACTTCATAAACCAACAACCCATAAATTATATAATCCAATGTTTGTAATTAAAAAATATTTATAATTTTAGAAAAAGTTGCAAATTCCATTTACTTTTTAAAGGACTATCAAAGAAAAAATTTATCGAATTAACGATTTGGCTAATTGTTATTCAATCGTTAATGTATGTTATATTTTATATAAAATTAGTATTTTCAATTTAAACTAAAAAAAAAGAAAAAGGTTATTTCTCATCTGAAGCAATTCCTTTTTCAGAGAGAAAATCATTCTGGACCTTAACGACCTCGGCACTGGTGTCCACTTCACTGTATGCCTCAAGCAACTCATTATTCAGCTCCAGAAAAGTATGGCCCCACTTAAAGCCATCCATAAGCTCACGTGCCTCATCCTTAAAACGAGTTATATACAATGTAGCAGCAATGGCTTCAACTGTGGACAATATGCAAGGCTTTCCATAATTAACGGGATTTGTCGCTATTAAAAACGGAAGTGATCTGTGATATTTGGACAGGGAAAAGAATTTTTTGGATTTGGACACTTCATTCCAGGAACAGTCCAGACCTACAATCCCTCTCCTGTGCACATATCTGTAGTCTTCATAGGATACAGCCTTTTCAGCATACGGATTTAGGACAATCGCACCGCCGGGAATCTTGTTTATGTCATAGACTAATCTGCATTTTCCCTGCTTTTCCATTTTGATTGAGGTGCATTTCTTTCTGTCGCATTCGTCTGCATGAAAAACTGTAATTCTCATCTATTGGGCTCCATCCAATGCTGAAGTGTTTCCAGCCCTATACTGGTCAACAAGTTCCATCTGCTCAGCGAACTGTTCTTCTGTAAGGCCAAATTCCTCATTGATTTTCGGAACGTTCTTGCTTTCCTTTAGGGTAATGCTTTCAAGCAAAGGCTGGACATAGTCTGTATATGATTCACTGAAGGTGCCTCCAGTTGAATTGAGATCGGATTTGCCGTCAATGATTATGTAAACCAGATATCCCTGTTTTTCGCCTTGTGACTGGCAGATGACAATGTTCATCGTATTGTTGTCATCGGCTTTTGTGTCATTGCCCGGCATTGCCTGGGTGAAAAAGATATTCCAGTCATTGCCGTTGAAGGTTCTCTCTTCAGGATTTGTAACGCCCTGAATCTCATATATCCTCATCAGTGCAGTTGAATTGTCAACTGTTGAAATGTTATAGGTTATCTTATGTTCCTTGTCATAATATGAGTGCATGAACTTTTCTTTGCCGTCTTTTAGAGTTACGTTTCCAACAAAAGCACCCTCCATGAAGTCCATTTCAAATGGAGTGGTGGTTACATTCTTAGTTTCTTCATTTAACATACCCGGAACAAACATGGCTGCCGCAATTGCGATGACAGCTATGGCTGCTGCAAGTATTATAATCATATTTTTATTTTCCATTAAGAAAACTCCTTAATTCGATATATTAATATTTAGTAAAAAGTCTTTAATATAAGTTTAGTTAGATATTTAATTGTTAAAAAAGAAATGATAAGGTTACCTTATGAATAAAAAAAGACAATATCAAATTTTACTTATACTTTTAATAGCTATTGTAATATTCAATCTGGCGATTATCCTGACTTCAGTTATGGATACTCCGGATAACATTTATAACGTTACAACAGTTGGAAAGAATGCAAATGGTACTGTTTATAAGATTGAAGCCGGGAATATGTCCTCCAACGAGACTGTCGGCTTGATTTTAGGAGTTCATCCAAGGGAGCATGAAATACATGAAGCGGTCAACAATACAATCTATAATATCACTTCAGAAAACGGAACCCATAACCTTACCAAAAAATATGTGATATATTATGTCAAGACCAAAGACAATCTGACTACCCGTGACGATACCCGTCCGGCAGGTGAGGAACTGGCCAACAAATACATCGTTCCGAATATAGCCAAGGATGATCCGTTCATTGTCATTGACGTACATGAAATCAATCCTGATTATGAATATTCAAACTTCATATTCAGCCTGTCCAACAGGACCGACAAGATTGATTCATACATTTCAAAGCTGTCCAGTGACGTGAATCTTGTTGATTACCAATTCAATGAAGGCACAAGCCCTGAAAAGGTTACAATACCTATAGCTGAAAAGGGAATCAACACCTTGCTTATGGAAACTTCAATCACAGACCCATTGATGGCAAAGCAGCAGACTGCAGATAATCTAATCAGAAGTCTGGATGAATTGGAACCTTGAAAGGGGATAACATGAATAGGACTCGTGGAATTTTAATTGGAAGAATGCAACCTGTCCATAACGGACATATGCAGGTCATTAAAAAGATTTTGGATGAAGTGGATGAAATCATAATCGGTATCGGAAGCGCCCAGCTGAGCCATGAGGCAAAAGATCCGTTTACCGCAGGCGAGAGACTCGTCATGATGAGCCAGGCATTGGCTGAAGAGGGCATCGACTCTTCAAAATACTACATCATACCTATGCAGGACATCAATTTCAATGCGGTATGGGTTTCACATGTCAAGATGCTTACCCCGCCGTTTTCAATAGTCTATTCCGGAAATTCCCTTGTCAAGCAGTTATTTTCAGAAGAGGGCTTCGAAGTAAGACAACCCCCTCTTTATGACCGCCTGCACCTGTCCGGAACCGAAGTGAGAAGAAGGATTCTTGAAGATGAAAACTGGCAGGAACTTGTTCCGAAGGCAACTGCAGACGTAATCAATGAGATTAACGGTATCGAAAGAATAAAGAATTTATCCATAAAAGAGATAAGTGATATATAACAATAGTTATATAATATTAGTTTTAAACATTATTGTGGAGATGAAATAATGGTTGTAAGAGTTATAGAAGCAAAAGAAGATAAGGTCACAATGGCTGATTTAATCGCTGATTTGAAAAAAAGCACTAAAATCGATTATTCAGGTGCAATATTTACATTTGAAGGCATTGTACGTGGAAAAGAGGAAAATATGAACTTGAAAAAGTTGATTCTAACCACTCCCGACAAACAGAAGACCCAAGAGGAAATCGAAAAGATAGTTGAAAACGCCAAAATCAAATATAACGTTTTTGAAATCTCAGTCGTTCACTACATCGGTGAATTCTATACTGGAGACATGCTATTTTTGGTAGCTGTTTTAGGCAATCACAGAGGAGAAACTCTTGACGCATTAAAAGAAGTTATTGAAACCGTAAAATATGAAGTAGAATTTAAAAAAGAAGAGATATCTGAAGAAGGCACTAAAACCATCCTCGCAGGAGGATAAACTATGATAATGACCATCACCAGATGCATTATTTTGTTTTTGATAATTTATGCTGTAATTAAAAACTTAAAAACACTTTTGAAAGCAGCAATAATCGTGTTTATAATTCTAATATTATTAGGAATGTTGGGGTATTAATCCCCTGATCCTAAACTTATTTTCCGATGATGACTTCAGTGGATTTGATAATAGCAGTCACATCGTCGCCTTCAGCTAAACCTAATTTTTCAGCAGATTCTTTAGTAATAACTGCAGTAATAGTGTTAGGTTCAGTCACTTCGATTTTGATGTTAGCCATTACGGCACCTTTGTCAATACCAGTTATTTTACCTTTTAATTGATTTCTTGCACTAAGTTGCATATCACTCACTCCTTAAACAGATTTATTTTCCTATAATTACTTCAGTAGATTTTATAATAGCAGTTACGTCATCACCTTCAGCTAAACCTAATTTTTCAGCAGATTCTTTAGTAATAACTGCAGTAATAGTGTTAGGTTCAGTGATTTCGATTTTAATGTTTGCCATAACGGCGCCTAAGTCAACATTTGTAATTTTTCCTTCTAATTGATTTCTTGCACTAAGTTTCATTTCATATCACCTTAAGTTTTACAATAATAAGTTGCATCGAATTGTATATAAATGTTTCGTTTTTTTATGTGTAAAGACTTTTTAACTCGATTACTGAAAATACTTCATATCGAATATATCTAACAAAATAATCATTAAAAAAAAATAATATAAAATCATTATTAATCAATATAAATAATAAATTACAATAATATTATAAAAATAATACTAATTAATTAGTTTAAATTAAATTATAGAATATTTAACATCTTTAAATAAATTTTTATCGAAATTCATAAAAAAACAGTAATCGGCATTTTGAAATACACGAAAAATATTTAAAAAAATAAAACGATAATATTATTATGAAAGTCGAACTAGAATCAATTGGTACAATCCACACAGAATTTACAGAAATTGAAGGAATGCCAATTCAACCAACCGGTGCAAAAGGAATAAAGGGAACAATAGAAATCAAAGATGAATATGTAGATGGTCTTAAAGACCTTGATGGGTTTTCACACATTCATTTAATCTATTTATTGCACAAGGTTGACGGATACATGCTTGAAGTAAAGCCATTCATGGACAACAACACTCATGGAGTATTTGCAACAAGATCACCCAAAAGGCCAAACCGCATCGGAATGAGCGTCGTTAAAGTAGATAAAGTTGAAGGAAATACAATATACATTGAAAATATCGATACTTTAGATGGAACACCACTTTTAGACATCAAACCTTATGTGCCTCAATTATATGAAGATACAATCGATGAACTGAAAATAGGATGGTTTGAAACCAAACACCAAAAGGCGAAATCACAAAAGTCCGATGACAGATTCAAATGAATCTATCTCACTATTTTTTTAAAAAAAAAGAAAATATGGGAAGCTATAAGTTATTAATAGCTTCTGTAATCAATTGAATGGTTGCTTCAATATCTTCCATACTGCACACACTTACAGGAGTGTGTATGTAACGGGTAGGAACAGATAGAACACCAGTCGGAATACCTTCACGGGTCAGGTGAATTGCGCTTCCATCAGTTGTTCCGCCATCGCTTACTTCCAATTGGTATGGAATCTCTTTCTCATCGCCAGCTTTAATGAGCATGTCTTTTACAGATTGCTGGGTTAATATTCCCCTTCCGCTTGCATCAGCCAATATAATAGCTGGTCCTTTGCCCATTACGACAGGCGCCTCTTCCGGTTTGATTCCAGGGTGGTCTCCGGATAATGTAACATCAAGCGCAATAGCCAAATCAGGGTTTAATTTGAATGAAGAAGTTTTTGCTCCCTTAAGGCCCACTTCCTCCTGGACAGTACCTACGCCATAAACGGTAGCTCTGGTTTCTACTCTTTTTAAGACTTCAATCATCACATAACAGCCTACACGGTTGTCTAGAGCTTTTCCCATGATTAAATTATTTGGATATTCTACAAAGAGTGAGTTGAAGGTCATCTTGTCTCCTATTCTGACCCTTTTTTCTGCATCTTCCTTGTCCTTTGCACCGATGTCGATGAACATGTCGTCAGCTTTGACAACCTTGTTTTTCTCTTCGGCTTTGGTAACATGAGGTGGTTTTGAACCGATTACACCTACAATATCCTCTCCGACAGATGAGTGGACAGTTACTGTCTGGTTCATCAGCATCTGATCGTTGATTCCACCAATAGTTGAGAATTTAATAAATCCGTTATCGTCAATGTATCTTACCATCAATCCGATTTCATCCATGTGTGCTGCAAGCATTACAGTAGGGGCCTTCTTTTCACCTTTTTTGGTGGCAATCAAGTTTCCCATACTGTCCTTTTCGATTGTGTCTGCAACATCTTCTAATTCACGTGTAATAATTTTAGCTATTTCCTCTTCGGAACCTGATACACCAGGCGCCAAAGATAGCTCTCTCATTAATTCCATCGTATCACCAAAATATTATTATAATATCAATTATATTAAATAGTTTCTTCACCATAAAATAAATAACTTTTTGAAAATAGCGGGAAAATACTGAAAATATAGGAATGCAAAAAATGAATTTCCACGAATTATTCTAAAAAAAGAAAAGAAATGAGACTGGAAGTCCCACTTAAATTATGAATTTTTCAAATTCATCAGAAATATCAGATGTTAAAGTTACTAATTTTCCATCTTTTACATAACAATAGATTGACATGATATACATATCAACTAATTTGCCGTCTACACCATTTATTGTTAAATTATCCCCCTCAATATCTGCAAAGGCATCATCAGATGCATTTTCTCCTTCATAAGCGGCAACCAATAAAAGCATGTAATTATCCTCACTTTCATATGCTTTAGCATTTGATATATAAGTCATACCCTCATCGGTCTCTGTTTCATTGACGATTTCTGCATCGACATCTTCTGTATAACCGTCAGGAATATTGAAATCAATTCCATCAATAGTTACGTTTTCATCAGCGCTTACAGCTGAAGCCATTACAATAGCTATTAAAGCTAAAGATAATGCTAAAACTATCTTTTTATTCATTTTATAACCTCCTTAAACATTTCATGCAAGAATTCTCCGGCATGTCTAAGCTGGAGATGAATGCAATCTAGTTATATTTTTGGCTTTTCATTATAATAATAATTTTTTATAGAAGAATTAGAAACAGCAAAAATTCATTTAAAAAGAATTATCAAAGTAAGGAATGGAAAAAAAGAAAAAAAAGATGATTTAAAACTTCATTTGTCTAAAGCTTTAAATCCGATAGGGGTTGTACTGTATTTTGTTCCGGCAGCCATGATTACATCTTGGACTGAAGAGGTGAGTTTTGATTCCGGTCTCCAAGGTGCATCCTTATCCTGGCCGACGATTGATACTTGATCGACTATTCCGTTTTCAAGCAGATATACCAGAATAGCTGACACTACACCACCATCCTGACCTATGATTGAATCCGCTTTAACGGAGTATATTTCAAGATAGTTTCCAAGCGGCTTTTCATCAATGTCTGCAGGATAGATCTTATCGCTGACGAATGTTCTAGGACATGCAAAGTAGCATGCATGGCAATCTTCGTCACATTCACCTTTTGCCACTGGTTTTCTGTGGTTAATCTGGATAATGTCTTTCGGACATACATATTCGCAGGCTCCGCATAAAACGCATGACCCGACGCTGATTACGTCATTCTGCAGGTTTTCAAATTGGCAGAGGCTTGATTCGTTGATGAATTCCTCTTCGGTTATTGCTCTTTTAGACAATACCGGCCTTGCAACGGCTTCCCTTTTCTTATAGCGTTTTGTGTTTCTGGAAATTTTTTGATTGGCGATTTTTTCCAAAAGGGCAAGACCTTTCTTGGACATGTACTCTGTTGTGATATACCCTTTATCTATCGCATCCTCAATTATTTCCTGGCCTTTTCTTGAGCGGACAATTACGGTTGAATATCCTTTGGGAGAGCCAACTGAACCTACTGATATGTCAGATACATCAGAAGTGTAATCAGTACAGATATGACAGTTTTTACGAGTAAATGGTTCTGTTTCTGCAATCGGTATTGAAAATACGCTACCATCAATCAGATAGGCGACAAATCTTCCCTTGTCAATTCTAAATTCTTTCACTTCATACAATTCGATACCTTGACTTTTCAAATATTTTTCAAGATAGGAATAAGAAAAGTTTTCCATGCAGAATAATCCTATTTTAACATCAATAGGTGATCCGCCTGTTTGCTTTTCATATCTATTGATTTTTGTAGCTGCCAGGATTTGGCATGGAGTTCCTACCATTGCAGTTTTAATATCACTCACTTTTTCACCTCTTTATATAGACCGGAAGATATCTTCCTACTATAATTATTTTGTATATATGAGTATATAAAGCTTTTTAAAAAATGAACAAAACCGATTAAAAAATTCAAATGGAAGGGAATGGTTTAGATTTAGAAAATATTTAAAAATAAAAATTAAACAAATATCCTATATTTTAGAAAAAAATTGAAAAATAATATCCGAAATTATTAAGTGATTGTAAATATAATATTAAAATAGGTGAGAGTATGTCAAATGTAACAAAAATATATTTCAGTCCATCAGGAACAACCAAACAGGTAGTTGAACAGATTGCCGGAAACATTGGCCAAGACGGCGAAGCTTATGACCTATTGAATTTTAACGCTAATAAAATATTTTCTTCTGACGATATCACAATCGTTGGAATGCCTGTTTTTGCAGGAAGGATTCCAAAAACTGCAAGAAACAGATTGGAAAAATTAAAAGGTGACAACACCCCCGCAATAGCTGTAGTGAACTATGGAAATGCACATGTAACAGATGCGTTGCTTGAATTAGTGGACCTTTTAAAGGAAAACAACTTTAACGTGATTGCAGCTGCATCAACAATAAGCCACCACTCAATATTTGATGGCGTTGCAGTGGGAAGGCCTGACAGTGCAGACATTGAAAAGATAAACGAATTTGCCAAAAAATGCCAAGAAAAAATAGAAACTGGTGAAAGTTTGGCATCAGAAATTCCTGGAAACAGACCATATGTGGATTATAAACAGTTGCCGTTTGTAGTCAGCAGCGACGAAACACTCTGCTCATTCTGTTATGACTGCGTTTCAATATGTCCTGAAAAGGCCATTCCGGATGATGATCCGATTGATACTGACCTTGATTTATGCTCAAGATGTGCTGCATGCATCTCAATCTGTCCGGAAGATGCACGTAGCTTTACTGGAGAAGCATTTGAAACTAAAAAACCAGCATTTGAAGAAGCAAATAGTGAAAGAAAAGAGCCTGAATTCTATCTATAGGTTCATCCTCTTTTTGGCAACATTTCTTACATATTCATTTTCATCAGTATTTGCAACTTCTTTTAATACTTTTTTACTTATTATCTTTTTGGCAGCCGCTTCTCGAACCCTCCAGGATTCATCATTTTTAACTACATCACTTAAATAATTCTGATTTTTGATAAGGGAAACCGCTCGAACAGAAATATTTTCAGATATGCCCTGTTCATAGATTTTCATCAAGCACTTTTCAACCTTAATCTTATTCAATGCCTTAAGGGAAAATTCCTCATCCTCATTTGCAAGAACAATTCTGATTAGTGTTTCCAAATCGGTGATATTGTCCAAAGTGGATTTTCTGATTGATGGAATTTTTGCATTCTTTAATATCTCAATGAATGATTTTTCATCGGTTATGTGCTTTAATGCTTCATTTGCTATTTCCTCATCAGTTGAGTTGATTGCAATATATTCAAAATCCTTTTCATCGACCAAAGCAGGATTAGAAATTGCATGATTTCTTACGAACTGGTCTTCATCCTCAATAGCTATTTTAGTTAGGATTTGAGGATTGCTGATGTTGTTTACTGCAATCTGGCGAACAAATCTGTCATTTTCAGATGAGATAATCTTAACAAGGTCATCTTCATTGGTTATCTTTTTAACGGCTTCGCTTCTGACAATTTTATCAGCATCATTGAGAGCGATTTGAGTTAATAGTTCTTCATCATCCAATCTAGGAACTAAATCAAGGCGAACATCGGACTTTTCAGAGTTTAAAACAATATTTTTTAGAATTTCAGGGTCTTCTATTTTATCAAATATTAATGACCTGATTTTTGCATTGTCTTCATTTTTCGCAATTTCGGCCAAATCATCCTCATTTACTATTTTGCTTATGGCTGCCCTTTTTACTCCCTCGTCCTTATCTTCAATAGCTACTTTTTTTAGAATTTCCTCATCTGTGAAAGTGTCCTTTAAAACAGAGGATTTCCTAATTGAATTGTCGCCGGATTCGAAAACCAAATCATACAATATTTCTTCTGAATGGATCTTTTCTATCGCTTCATTCCTGTACCTTTTGTCATCGGCTTCGATTGCAATCCATTTGAGGGTTTCCTCATCAACTATCTTATTGAATATTGCATCCACATTCACGTTTTTCTTGGTGTTTATGACAATCTCGGCAATGGACTTGTTATTCTCACCGAGCCTTTCCCATGCAAAGCTTCTTACATCAAAGAATTGTGAGTTTTCCGCCGCATCCCTCAATAGATCTTTATCCTGAACCTTGTTTATGGCAATCAATCTTATTGCCCTATCCTTAACATTTTTGGACATGTCAAGGGCTACAAACTGATTGGTAATCTTATCGGCAGCTTCCGCTCTTTTATACCTGTCCTTATGAGTGGTAGCTATTCTTTTCAACTCCAGCTGGTCCTCATCAATTTCAATATCATCCGGGACGGCATTTTTCTTTTTTTCCTTTTTATCCTTATCATTGCTTTTAAATCTATCAAATAAACCCATTTTAATTTACATCCTCATACATTTTCTCAAGAAAGCTGGCGAGTGAAATAATATCCTGGCAGTTGTGTTCAATTATTGGAACGACAGGCCCTATATTATTTTCAGCTATATAAGTATCATAATATCCTGGAATATACTGGCCTGGAACATCATCTTCACGGGAAATTCCAAATATTTCACGTTCTATAGTCTGAAGTTGGCAATTCGGAATCGAACCGGACCACAGATTTTTTGCAAAATACATCAAATCCAGATGGGGCAAATCTATGTTTGCATTAATTCCATTATATACGCATCTGTTTTTGATAAACGGCACATCAAAACTTTTTCCATTGAAGGTGACGTGCACCGAATCATCGTCGATGTGGGACAGGTAGGCATCAATGATGTTTGGCTCTTCGGTGTAGTCCCTTAAGAAATATTGAGAAGCTATTATCTTGCTTCCCTTAATCTCAGCTACACCAATCAATATTATTGGAACATTGGAAAGTCCCTTGGTTTCAATATCCATGAATTTGAAGTTTTCTATATCCGTTAGGCTGATGCATTTAAGCAGATTGTCCCTGCATCTTTTGGAATACCTGTTATTATCCAGCAAGTCAATTATCTCTCTAAAGGACATGCCCTCAATCTCATCCAAAAATTTTGTTGCGACATCTGCATATCTATCGTGACACTTCAATGATTCTATTGTAGTGTAACCTTTGCTTTTAAGGTTTTGTTCGGTTTTTGGGCCGACTCTTGGAAGCAGCTTAAGATTATCGTTGATCTGGTCCATGAAATTATTGTCCTCTATATTGAAATCAATCTTTTCTTTTGTCGTGATTTTTAAAGCATCACCAAAAGATGTCTTTGACAATTTGCAGTTCATCACATCACTTAATGACTTATCTTCATATTCAATAATTAATTTTTTTTTAAAATCATCAAAATAAGAATGCGAGAAACTTCTTTCATTAGTTTTTACATCTTTCAACTGATTCGAAGAGTGCATTGAACCAGATAATGCTTTTCTTAAATATTCTTCCATTCTATAATCATGTGTCATTCAATTTAACTTTATTAATTTATGGAATATATAGTTTTTTAGTAAAGTATACTTGAATTTTTATAAATTATACCATAACCTTTATATATAGTAAGTTTCAAATAATATAATTGGCTACAAAGTAGCCAGAGAGATAGATTAAACAGCCAAATTTTAAAATTCATTTCTCTAAAAGCTTGTTAAAACAAGTTGTTAGGTAGTGAATTATGTTTACTACCTAACATCCCAAAACTTTTTTTGAATTATCAGCCCAAAGCAATGTTAGTAAACTTTATATGATTTTTAAACCAAAAATATTAATTAGTTACTTTTTAAGGTTTTACTATGAAGATTAAATTAGCAATAATATTCGGAATACTCATTTGGTTTTTAACCTATGTGCTTACATCATTTTTTAATCCGATTTTCACCGATAACCTGCCTAACATCAACATAGTAGTACCTATAATCATAATACTTGTAACTGGATTTTTTGGAATACTTTATATCAGAAACATTGAAAAAAATGAGGTTATTGAAGGCTTTTTAGTAGGATTGATATTTGTTTTCATCGATATGATTTGTGATTATGTATTTTTTATTTTACCGGGACACAGACCTATAATGATTCAAGATTACCCTATGCATATCTTTTCTATGATAATACTCACCTTATTAATAACAACATTTTTAGGATATCTAGCTCAAATGAAAATTGATTTAAAATAAGGAGATAAAAACATGATACCAAAATCACACCCTCGTTATGAGTCACTAGTTTTAAGAGATAAAATGGTTAAGGCCGCACAAGAGGGATATTTAGCAGATTCTGCATTAATTGCACATGGTAGAGGAGAAGCTTTTGACTACTTGATTGGTGAAAAAACAACTTATCCTGCAAAAAGGGCAATGTATGTTGCAGTTGCAGCGCTACTTTTATCAAATAATCCAGTGATTTCCGTAAATGGAAATGCCACTGCATTAGCTATTGATGAAATAATCGAATTGGCTAATGCCGTCAAAGCAAAAATTGAAATCAACCTATTTTACAGAACTGATGAGCGAGTAAAAATAATCACCCAATTATACAAGGACCATGGGTATAAAAATATCCTAGGAACACTTGATGATGAAATCGAGTACCTTGATGATATAAAGAATAATCGAGCAACAGCCAGTAAAACTGGAATATATGCGGCAGATACAATATTGATTCCGCTTGAAGACGGAGACAGGGCTGAAATCTTGAAAAAGAGCGGCAAAAACATAATCACAATTGATTTGAATCCTCTTTCAAGAACATCAAAAATGTCTGACGTCTCCATAATGGACAATATAGTGCGAGCAATACCTTTCATGACAAAAATAGCTGAAGACTTGAAGACTCAAGACAAGAAAGTCCTAATCGACATGGTAAATGACTTTGACAATGAAGAGAATCTTAAAGAATCATTAGAACAAATTAGAATAAAAGAGTGAATATAATGAAAATAATCGGAGTATCTGGCATGCCAGGTTCAGGAAAAAGTTTAGTTTCTGAAATGGCAACTAAAAAAGGAGCAATCATTGTAAGCATGGGCGACATTGTACGTGAAGAAGCTGAAAAAAGAGGAGAACCTTCTAAAGAAACTGCTAAAAATTTAAGAGCAGAATTTGGACAATATATTGTTGCTGAATTAACCGTTAAAAAAATTAAAAAACTCCTAGATGAAGGAATGGAAAACAGTATTGTTGTTGAAGGAATCAGAAGCCCACATGAAGTTGAAATGTTTAAGGAAAACTTTGACAACTTCTTAATCGTATCCATCTTTGCAAATCCCGCTTTAAGGTTTGAAAGACTAAAATTAAGAATGAGAGAAGATGATTCAACCGACTATAATGTATTTAAAGCCAGAGACGATACAGAATTAGGTTTCGGATTGGGAAGCGTCATTTCCCTTTCAGACAAGATGATTGTAAATGAAAGCGATATAGAAAGCTGCTGTAAAGAAATAACTGAATATTTTGATGAAATCGATTTATAAATTATTTATTTTCTAAAACTGCATCTTCGATAATGTACACTCCACTATCAAGATGCCACTCCTTTTTATCTTTTAAAATTTTAATTCTTTTTTTAAAAATAGGACCATCAATAGCCAACGTTTCGGCTTCACCGCCTTCGAAGGCTATGTTGACCTGATACTTTTCATTGATCTTGACTAGCTCATCAATAGCTTCATCATCGATGACCCTGCCCAGCCAGGATTCGTCCAGACCCCATGCAGCAACACCGCAAACAATAATTTTAAAACCTAAAGAAACAATCTTTCTCATGTATTCAAGCTCATCAACATGCCAATATGGAGATATTGCCTTTAAGCCAACTTCATCACACAATTTCTCAATTCTTGACTTTTGATAAACTGAAAAAAGCGCTCCAGTGTATATGGCTTCAACACCTAAACTTTTAAGATTTTCAAATTCATTTTTTAAATCCTTAAGCTCCTCTTCCTTGACTCCGTCAGTTTCAGCGGAAATGATTGGGATATCCAGCGCTTCGGACAGCAGATCAGTAATGTGAATGTTTGGAACATGAAACATGTATGACTCATCATTTCTGGATTTCATTGAAAGAAGATATCTTACATCCTCTTTCGCTTCCAAAGCATTATATACTGCCATAGTACTGTCTTTACCGCCTGAAAACAAGATTGCAACTTTCATGAAACTACCTTTTACGTTTATCGTTTGTAAATTTCCTAAATCTTCTATATGCCGGAACAACGGAATCTATGTAAATTCCAATAATTGCAACAACGACACCAATTCCGCCACAAACTAATGTAAATTCAGTGTTTGTTAACATTGACTGGTTTGTATTGTTAACGCTATTTTGAATAGGTCCTTCAATGCTTGTTGCTACGATGCCCCTTTCAAGCAAATTCTGTTCAAAGGTGTCTAGAGATGTTGAATCGACAACCAGAATGGCATGTACCTGTGCATAGGATATGGTATCTCCATAAACTAGTTTATACCAATCTGAAAAAGATTTTAAAGCTTCAGAGGAAGTGTAATTGTCTTCAAGAGAAATCTTGATTTCTGAAGAAGTTATATTGTAATCCTTATAGTTATAGTCTATATTTCCAACAATCTCTTCAAAGTAATTATGTTCCCGCTCATTAAACGTCCACATAGGTATCGTAATAGAATCTTCTTTAAATGACCTGAATCCTTCAGTACCTGTTAAATTCTCTCTTAACTCATCAATGTCGATAGAAGATGACAGGTCCAGGTATAGGGTCTCTTCATTATTGGGCATGCTCTTTTCAAAAGCCGCTACAACATTAGGCAACTCATCATAAATCGGGTCAAGGAAAAATGCCCCTCCAATTGCCCCAATCAAGAAGGCTACAACAAGCACCAAAATGATTTCCCTTTTAGGCATGTACTGCCTTAGCATTCCAATTGAGAATACGAATACCATCATTATAATGAACAAAACGAGGTAAATAATCATAGTTATAATATCCATAAATCCACAGCCGTTTAATTATTAACACTTTAATATTTTAAGTTTAATAGTTAAAATAATTTCGTATGTAAAAATAACTATTCATTATAGATTATCATATTTTTACTATTCATCGGCCATTCAACGATCAATCTATTTTCCCCTTTATCAAGAGTGATTGAAGTTTTTTTGATTTTTGAGCTAATATGTTCCCTTATCTGCTTATTTGAATTATCCTTTAGTTTTAGATTGCAGGACACATAATTATCTGTGATTGTTACTTTAGTTTTCTTATTGAAATTTACATCGGCTGTATGCCTGGATCCCTGACCTTCCCCATAAACCTCCTTAATGGCTTGAGAAATTTTGGACATTTCTGATTTTGCGTTCAGGCTGTCAGATACATCAACAGTATCCCTAATTGACTCTTCAGCCAATGGCAATGTAAAAAGCATTAGCACCATCAATGAAATCGCAAATATCAAAATGTATTCCAGTGAACCCTGAGCGGAATTTTCCTTTATCATCTAAATCACCAAAACCAAATTCTTTGCAAATAACATCATTACATCCCCATAGATTATGGCTATTATTAGACCAACCAATATTGCAGGCGTGAACGGAAACGAAACCTTTATGGAAATGTTGTCCGAAATTATATTTTGCGCATTCATGATCTTGAGCTGCCACATCTCCTTGTTTGTAATGCCACCGGCACTTTGGGATTTGAAATAATATTTGAAATCATCCCTGTCATGAGTCCTGTAAACTTTTAGATTGCCGTCAATTTCACTTATCAGTTCAATAATATACTCATTGTTGAAATAATAGTCATTAACAATCATTCCTTCCTCCAAATCCTTAATTGAAATTAATTTGTTGAGGGTCGAATTGATGATGTATCTTAAGCTTTCAATATTGAAGATGTTGAATAGAAAATCAACGTTATCCTTAAATATCTCATTTTTGGAAATCAGATGAACAACAAATATGACCAAAAACGGGAATGAAACAAGGATGCTGTTTATAACAACACTGAACGAAAAGGGATAAACAGACAATTGGGGAAAAATATTCAAGAAATCGATATTTATGCCAGATGGTATTACTGTAGCAATACCAGTGAATAATTTTGCATCGCCACCACCCCACATATTCAATTTCCAAAGCATATATGTTATAGTGTATGTGATTAGCATTGAAATAATTGAAGCAAAAATGAATTTAATGTTGGTTGAAATTAATGACAAAATCAGATTTGAAAACAGGCCAAAAATTATCAGAACATAATTTAATATATCAGGAATAAAATTTCTTTTTACATCATAAATTGCCGCCATTATGGCAAATAACATCGTAATTAATATTTGAATTAGAAATATGGTGGTTAAATTCATAATTACAGTATTTAACTTCAAACTATATTAAATAGATAGAAAATAAGCTTATAAAATTGTTTTTAGAATATAAAAAAAGAAAAAATTAATTTTTAGAATACTCATAAATAGCTTCTAAAAATGATTTGAATAATGGATGTGGCCTATTAGGTCTTGACTTGAATTCCGGATGGAATTGACAACCTATAGCCCATGGATGATTTGGGAATTCAACAATTTCAACCAAGAAGTCATCAGGACTTGTACCTGAAATTATCAAACCTTTTTCTTGAAGGTCATCCCTGTAATCATTGTTGAACTCATATCTATGCCTATGACGTTCTTCAATGTCAGTCACCCCATAAGCATCATAAGTTTTGGTTCCTTCAATGATTTTGCAGTCATAGGATCCTAAACGCATGGTTCCTCCCATGTTCTTGATTTTCTTTTGCTCTTCCATCATGTCAATAACAGGGAATTCCAAATTGTCATCGAATTCTGAACTGTTAGCACCAGGATAACCGTTAATCCTTGCAAATTGAGTTACCATACATTGCATTCCAAGACAGATTCCGAATAAAGGTACATCATTTTCAATTGCATATTCGACTGCATCCAATTTGCCTTCAAATCCACGTTCTCCGAATCCTCCTGGAATCAAAATACCATCCAATTCTTTCATGGCGTCCTGATCCAATTCCTCTACATCGGAACTCATGAACTTGATATTGGCTTTTACGCCAATGCTTGCCGCTGCATGAAGCAGGGATTCTCTAATACTGATGTATGAATCTTCAAGCTCAACATATTTGCCGACAATACCAATATTTACTGTTGGTTCAGTTATTTTTAAGGATTTGACAATTTCTCTCCATTCATCCAATTTAGATGAATCAGGTTCAATGTCAAGGCCAATCCTATTAACAATGAATTTGCCTATTCCCCTGTCTTCTAAAACTAAAGGCACTTCATATATTGTGCCTGCATCAGGAGTATTTACAACAGCTTCAAAGTCAACATCACAAAAGTGAGCTACTTTTCTCCTTAAACCATCGTCAATCGGTTCTTGAGACCTGCATACGATGACATCAGGATTTATACCGACACTTCTTAATTCTTTGGTGGAATGCTGGGTTGGTTTTGTCTTGAATTCTCCAGCTGCATTCAGGTAGGGAATGAATGTAACATGGACAAACATGACATTTTCACGGCCTTCCTCATTTCTGAGTTGTCTTAAGGCCTCAAGGAAAGGTTGGCTTTCAATATCTCCGACAGTACCGCCAAGCTCGACTAAAACAACATCATAATCGGCGCTTTCAGAATTTTCCCTAATCATTTCCTTAATACGGTTGGTGATGTGTGGAATAACCTGTACGCATTCGCCCAAGTATCCGCCTTCCCTTTCTTTGGCAATAACGGATTCATAAACCTTTCCTGTTGTAATATTAGCCAAACCGTCAAGTTCAACGTCTAAAAATCTTTCGTAGTGACCAAGGTCCAAATCAGTTTCCATACCGTCATGGGTTACGAATACCTCACCGTGTTGATATGGATTGAGTGTTCCAGAATCCCAGTTTAAATATGGGTCTATTTTAATAGCTGCAACTTTTAAACCATATGATCTTAAAATCCTTCCCATAGATGCAGAAGTAATACCCTTACCTATGGAACTTACAACCCCACCAGTTATAATAATATACTTTGTCAGAACAATCCTCTCCTATCATCATTAGAAATTATAATATAATTTTAGTTTTTTATGATATATAAAAATTTTAATCACTTTATAAATAGAAGATTTATTTGCCATTTTTCCAATGATATAATTTATTTGAGATGGCACTTCCGGTCTCGTCAAACTGCAATTCTCCGCCATCTCCATAGTTGGCAAAATGGCTTTCCTGCATAAATTCACTGCAGGAATCTCCAGGCCCGTCTGTTGGATATCCTTTTCTGCATATCATCCCATGTGAAGCTCCATATGGGCTTACTGACCAAAATGTGCAGTTCAAGCAGATTTCATCTCCATTGTTTACCATTGAGTCAAAGTCCATATCGTTCTGGTTGAAAAATTCCCCACAGTAACTGCAGTAATTGTCCTCATCAAGTTCGCTGCCGCATTGCGGACATCTCATAACCTCACCTCTAAATCAATGTTTTGATAAATTCCTTAATGTATTTATCGCAAAATTCCCAAGTATGCTCGCCTTCAGCCTTTACAAACTCGCAATCGACGTTTTCAGATTTTAAGAATTCGTAAAAGTCAACATTCTTGTCGAATAAAAAGTCATCCTCACCACAAGCCATGAAAATGTCAGGAATGTCTTGAGTGCTTTCAATCAATGCCTTCGGATCCATGTCGGAACCTTTCAATTCATCCAGATTGCCGAATATTGATTCATAAAATCGTCTTGAACGCAGCACATTATCATCGCTTGTATAGTTAACAATATCATCAGTTATCAATGCTGATGAAATCATTCCGATTTTTGAGAAGTTCTGGGAGTATTTCAAACCGTTTCTGATAGCTCCATAACCACCCATTGAAAATCCTGCAATGAATGTGTCTTCACGTTTATCGGAAAGCGGAAATATGTTTCTTGTAATGTCCAAAAGTTCCTGTCCGACATATTCCCCGTAATAGGCATGAGCCTGCTCGTTATCAACATAAAAGCTGTTTTCACCGCATGGAATTACAATAGCTATTCCCCTATCCTCTGCAAACTTCTGGATTGAAGTGTTTGCAAGGACTATGTCATCGCTTCCGTACAGTCCATGAAGGAAATATAATGTCTTATAGGGCTGCGAAACTATCTCTTCTCTGTCCTGCAGGAAATGAATATTGTCGGCAGGCAATATTACGCTGATTGATGTGCGTCTTTGCAGACTTTTACATTTTATGTCTCCTCTAAACAGAACCATTTTAACACCTATGTCCATAAATCAGTAATAAACAGCGGACTTGCGTCATCCGCCTTTTCAAATCCGCAGTTTTCATAAAAGTGAACTTCATCATCGTATCCCACAACGACAATCCTCAAATAATCATCATAGATTTCCTTAACCCTTGAAACCAGATCTCTTCCAATACCCTTGTCCTGATAATCCGGCCTTACAAGCAGATAATGGATGTATGCAGTCATTATCCCGTCATCCATTGCACAGATCATGCCTACAAGCTTGTCTCCGTCCCATGCAGAGATTACTGTTTCAAAGTTTCTCATTGCAATCTGAAGCTTATCCGGAAAATGGCCTGAAGACCATTCAACAGACAAGAACAAATCCTGCAAGTCCTCTTTTGTGAATTCGTGAATTTCTTTGTATTTTATCTCGCTCATTAAACCACCCTATATTCTGTCCATTTGTTTGTGAAATATCTGTAAACGTAAATTCCTGCCCTCACATACCAGTCAATGAACATTGCAATCCATGTTCCGAACACTCCTATTCCCATCCAGTCCGCTATAACATAAGATAGGCCTATTCTGCAGATAAACATTACTGCCAGACTGATGTACATTACTGATTTTGAATCTCCGGCACCCCTGAATGTTGAAGGCAGTGTAAATGATATCGGCCATATTATGATTGCAAATATTCCGTGCCAGATGACCATTTCGGTTGTCATTGCGGCAGTTTCGGCAGATAAGTTGTAGATGCCCAAAATCAACGGCAATCCTGCAAAGATCAACAGATTTATAACGATGTGTGAAATAACAACAATGACAAGACACTTCTTATTGTAATACCTTGCCTGTTCATAATCGTTGGCGCCGACACATCTTGAAATTACAGCAGTCAGTCCCAAATTGATTGCAAAACCTGGCAGGACTGAAAATATTCCGATTGCATATCCAACGGAGTTTGCGGCTATCGCCATTGTTCCGAATGTTGAAACAAGACTCAGGACCAATACCCTTCCCAACTGGAAAAGTCCGTTTTCGACACCATACGGAATGCCTACCTGAAGAACCTTTCTGAGGATGTTGAAGTCAAATTTGTGCCTTAAAGTCCTTTTAATATGCAGTTTATAATCCTCATCGACAACGAAATATAATATCAGAACTGCAGCCAGTGCCCTTGAAATGACTGTTGGAATGGCAACTCCTCTAACATCCCAGCCCAAATAGTAAATGCAGAATGCATTGCCGATAACATTCAAAACATCACAGACCAAAAGAATCTTCATTGGAAGAGATGCATTGTTGGTTGTCCGGAAAATTGCCGCACCCGCATTGTAAATTGCTAAAAATGGGATTGACAATGCTACAATATATAAGTATATGTCTGCATTCGCCCAGACGTCAGCTTCAATTTGGCCAAACAAAAGCCCAATCAGGAAATATCTCAGAAGAATTACCACAATCATCAAAACGGTTGACAAGATTGTTGAAAACCATATCAACTGGGTTGCAGAGTTTTGTGCCTTTTCAATCTGATTATCACCCAAGTATTGGCCGGCTACAACAGCACCTCCCGTTGCCAGAGCTGAAAATGAAAAAATAAGAAGCTGGACTAAAAAGTCCACTAAAGAAACACCTGAAATGGCAGCTTCGCCTAATGATGCAACCATTATGGAGTCAGCTAGACCCACACAAAATTCCAAACCATATTCAATCAGAAGTGGAATGAATAAAGCGAGCAATGCCCTATTAGAATAAATATAACCTTCAGGAGTTTTAAATATATTCATAATTTATCTAATGAAATTTGTACGGGCTTTAGGCTCTTCATTGAGAGTCAAACCTTTTTCATCACCCGCTTCAAGACATTTCAAGAAAAATGCCATATTATGACCCAATTGTCTCATGGTAGATAATCCTTCCTCATCTTGAAGGACCTCTTCAGGAGTGTTTCCGTGAACCATGTTCCAATAATAGGATGAAATGATTGGCATTTGGGAAATTCCTAAATACTTTATCAATTGATCATAAGTTGCAGTTGTACCGCCCCTTCTTGCAGAGCAAACTACTGCACCAGGCTTATGCTTAAATGCCTCTGCATTAGCACCATGAGAGTTTGAGTAAAATACCCTGTCCAAAAAGGAAACCATAGACCCATTTGCACTAGCATAATAAACAGGTGATCCGAATACGAATGCATCTGCATCATATGCCTTTTTGACAAATTCGTTTACTACATCATTGTCAAATGCACATTCACCTTTATCACCGCATTTCAAACAGGCAATGCAGCCGGTTATAGGTTTTGTCTTAATCCAGAATATTTCAGTTTCAATGCCCTCTTCATTTAAAGTCTTTTCAACTTCACTGAGTGCTGTAAAAGTGCATCCCTCTTTGTGAGGACTGCCGTTAACAAGAATTACTTTCATTTTAATAATCTCCATCTATCAATCTTTGAA
>NZ_JBGUWC010000037.1:0-2990 GCF_045220775.1 Methanobrevibacter sp. | reverse complement strand
GTAATCATATCCTTGTGTACGTGCATATTCGACTAAGTGTTTGAACCATCCGGTTTTGTAATTGTATACTGGATGGCCTTTTAGTTTTAATGCTCTGCTGAAGCTGTAGCCTTCATCGAGTAAAGGTTTTATTTCCATGAATAGGTCATGTGTTTCTTTTAGTCTAGCTTCAGTGTCTTGTTCGATTACTTTAATCATTATTCATCAGCAACAGCTGTAGTATTATTTTTTAATAGGCTTAATATTTTTTCTAAGCTAATTTCTAAATCATCAGCAGTTAATTTATTGATTTCCAATATTAATTCTTCAATATGTTTATTCTGCTCGGCTTTATCCTGTGATTCTTTTTGTAGTTTTTCGTAGGTTTCATCATCACATGGATTATCAATTTTAATCACCAAATCTATAGTGTAGGGTCGATTTCCAGCTATGTTTTCATGATGATAAACAGCCCCATCCTCAAATTTCAATAATATTTCCCTTACTAAAGTTTTCCATGTTTCGGGGAAGTTGGTTCCAATATCTAAAGTTTCGCTTAAGTCAATCATACTCTTATGTCCTCCCATTTTAATTCTTGTTCTAACGAATCTTTAGTCATGTAAATATATTCCCATGTGGAGTAGGTTTCTTTATTTGATTGTTGTGTTAAATGATTTAGATAGACTAATTTAACATCAAACTGTTTACATAAACTCTCATGTATTCCCTGATTATATTCCCCTACATTTTCAACTAATATTATTAAGTGTTCATTATCACTATAGTTTAAATCGAACTCATAGTTATTGTATTGGTTTCTGAATCCTGTTAATTCTTTTTCAAAATCGACATAGGCTTGGTTTCTTTGGTTATCTGTTTCTAATAATTCCTTGAATTTCATAATCGTACTCCTCCGAACATATTATTGTAGTAAGTATTTTCTATTTTATAGATTTGATTTGCTTGTTCTTTGACTTCTGGTAAACGGGTTTTATCCCAGGAAGTATTGCGGAATATGTCTCGTACTATCTCGGCTAATCGATGATTAGGGTAGGTTCCAAAGTATCCTAGTTTACGGCCAATTGTTTTGCGGACAGAATAAATATTACCTTTCTTATAGATTAGGTCTCGGCTTCCATGTGGTGCAATATGTCCATGTTTTCTTTGAATACATTGTAACTGTGATTTATCCCATCCTACTTTCTCGAGGTCTTTAGCTATTTTAAGTGCTAATTCACGGTTCGGGTATACTCCATAGCTTTTGTGTCGGTATTCTATATTCCATGGGTTGGCTTTGCTTTTATGGTTATGATGAACGTATCCTTTGAAGTTACTTGGCTTTGATGGTGATAAATCTGGTTGGTATACTAAAGGTTTTAATGTTAGTTTTTCTAGTGGATCTTCACCATTTAATATTATAGTTTTGAAATTCATCCAATCTGTACCATATAATTTCAACCAGTTTCTTATGTTAATATCATGGATATTTAATGTTCGGCTGAGTTCTCTTTGTGATATTTCAGGGTTGGCTAGTATTTCTTTTTGCATTAATCGTATTTCTTTTTCATGTGTTTTGCGTTGGCTGATATTGCGGATTTTACGTTCTGGATATGGTGGTAATTCCATATTATAATATGGGTTTTGTTTATCATCAATAGCTTCGACTAATAATTCGTAATCCCAATCATGGGCTACTAGGAAGTCTCTTTCGTATAATGCGTCTTCGAGGTTAGTGTATCCTCGGAGGATGTCTAATGTACTGTTAGATTTTATATGTTTTTGAGGTATGCTTATCATATACCTTTTTTCGCCAGTGGATTTTTCATGGATTTTATCCACTACAATATATCTGTAAAATCCGAGTAACCATGTGTACCATTTAGGATACTCTGCTTGTATGCTTGGTAATTTGCTGGTATCCCAGTTGTTTTCCCTTAATTTTTCTAGTGTGTAGTAGGCTTGTTCATATGTTCGGCAGCAGCATAGGTATGTGTTGCTGTAGTATAGGCAGTAACTGGATCTGCTTCTTTTGTATATGCTGCCTCGAGGTACATATGGTTTATAAGATGGGTCTCTTTGTAATCGTTCTGGTACTGGATATTTCAATCCTTCATTTAGGTAGGGGTTTTCTGTTTTTAAATCCAGTTCAGATGGTCTTGGTACTGTTCCTTCTCGGATGTCACTGTATAGGTCTCTGTAGTATAGTGCTTCTTCTAGTGTTCGGGTTGTTCCTAGGTATGCTCCTCCTACTCGGTTTACACAGTAGCATCTTTGTGATCTGTCTAGATTGATTCTTAAATAGTATTGTCTGATTTCAGTGTCTACTTCAGACATCTCCGTAATTCCTCCCCTCAAAGTATTATGGTTAAATATTATTATATATTTTTTAATATTTAAACATTAACACCATAACTTTAAAAAAAATATAGAAAAAAGAAAAAAAAAGATTTTTATTTTTTTATAATATGAAATCCTGACTTAACCTTATCCTGGAATATAGTTAACTCTTCATTGAAATCATTGTCTCCTTTGAAGTCACCTGCCTCCTTAATAGCCTTGACGATTGGGGTCTCAGTATGCTTTTCAAACATTCTAACTAAAGCTGCACAGACAACTAAAGAACCTATAATCCCATCCTTTCGGATTTCATCATCATTTAAAAATTCAGTTAATTTTTCAGCTTCAACTTCATCATAACATAAGCAGTGGAAGCCACTGATAGTGTCTTCCATAGCTTTCATTGCACTAGGGCACACTCTATATCTTTCTTGCATAGTTTATAACCTCCTTTTATCACGTTTAGGTTTAACATTACTGTAAACAAATCTTCTTAATTGGTTTTTCTTTCGTAAGAATAATCTGGTGCTTCTTTTTTGTTTCAATGCAGGATATTTCCTAAAGCTACGAGCATTATTAACTTTATGGAAAAAATAATATTGTCCTAAAATTTTATGACAGTACTGGTTGTAATAGTTATTATGCCTCATCGTATAAATCCTCCTCAAAAAAAA
>NZ_JBGUWC010000036.1:0-6617 GCF_045220775.1 Methanobrevibacter sp. | reverse complement strand
TCTGAAAAACAAAAGCTTAAAAAATCAGGACATAATGCTCGTGAAGCTATTGAATATTTCAATAGTATATATCATGATAAAGTTGGGGCGTTAAAGATTGAAGAATATTTCCTTAATAAAGAAATTGAAGATATAAGGGAGCAATTAATTTTAAAGGAAAGAAAATTAAGTAGAATTCAACAAGCTATTGATGAGTTTCATATTGATAAATTATCTAGTTTTAGAGTTGATAGTTATCAAAAAATTATTGATATGTATAACAGACATAATAAAAATAGTACTAAAACCCATAACACTTTCGAGGAGTTTATTCAGGGAAAATATATTCGAGAAGAAATTATTGAAGAGGAAGTTTTGAATTTTCCTGATTGTAGTTTGGATGAGTATTGTTGTGATTTGTTACAATATTATAATGATGTAGTACTTGTAAGTAGGACAGTTTAAAAATTGTTTTGTATCTGGAAATGTCCTACTGTCATATATGACATTATGACAAAATTTTGTACCAGGTTCTTCGGAGAAGTGTCTTACTTTTAGTTACTACTTTTTATTTTTTTATTATTTTTTTTATTAGTTAATAATAATAATAATAATAATAATAATAATAATAATTTATTTTTTATTTTATTTTTTTAAAGTTACGATGACAATATTTATATATAGGTTTTAATAGAAGTATATTCAAGAATACAAAAGTATTCAATTTACCCAAAGAAAAAAATTTTATGAGATGATAATAATGAGTTACATAGCAATTTACAATACAACTGATGAAGAATGGGATTTATACAAACTTAACCGTGAAACTCGTAACCCTACTGGTGGTAGAGTTTTAGGTGGGGAAGTTAGTATTTCCTGTTTGATTGATGCTGCTGAAGATTATGGTATACCAGCGGAAGCTATTCTTGGTAAGGCTAGGGATGTTGATGTCCCTTGCTTTGAATAAATTATTTTTATGATGGGAGGGTCCTTTTATGGGTCGTTCTTATTTTGATGAGACTGCTAAGATGTATGCTACTAGGTTTCCTAGTTGGAGTTTGGAGGCTTGTATGCGTATGAGTGAGATTTTGGAGGATAAAGGTTATAGTGTGGGTAATGTTTATCGTCTTGGTTGTGATCGTCGGTATCATGATGCTTGGATTGTGTATCGTGCTGATGTTCCTAGGTTGGTGGAGCAGTTGTTCCGTCAGCGTATTGTTGTTGAGGTGCAGGCTGAGGGTCATGGTAAGGCATCTATTAATTTTGTTTATGATTATGATGAATCCCATATTTTAGGTGTGGTTAAGCGTTTTTGGAGGAATAATAATCCTGATACTATGGTGGAATCAGTAAAGGAGGATTAAGTTTTATGCGTGAGTTGAAGTTTTTTGTTAAGAATTATGCTGGTAGGGATAATTGGTTGTTGTCTAGTAGGTTATTGTTGGATAGTCTTGGTGGTGGTCGTAGGTTTAGTGTTGAGTGTAGTGATGGTTTTTTATGGTTTTATGAGTTTGTTGTGGATGATGTTAGGGGTGTGGATGATTTGATTTGCAGGACAAGGATTGGTAGTTGTCGTGATGATTTTGTTGAGTATTTTGAGGGGTTGGGTTTTAGGGTTGTGTTGCCTGTGGATTTTGTTTTGTTCTAAAAATGTTTTTTTCTTTTTTATTATTTTTTTTTAAATTTAGTACCTATAAGTTTATATAGTAGATTATCTAATATATGAGTAGGTGAATACAGAAAGTATTCATTTATAAAAAAACCCAAAGAAGAGATGATTCAAAAATGACTATACAAGAAAAAATATGGATGGACGAACTCCGCCAAGAAATGGAACCAACACCATTACCAACCGAAGACGAAATGGACGAACTAGCAAAATACTACGGAGAGGAATAATATGATACTCCAAATAATCCAATTACTACTAATATCACTAGGATTCAATAATACCAATAGCTATAATGCACCAAGAAGCTTACACCCACAACAAAGATACACACAACCTCAAAGGGTAAGGTTTAATATTTCACCATTAACATTGGTAATACTAACTTTCCTTGGAATGATCCTTTTTGTTTTATTCATATTCCTGTTCATGCCAGGAACGGAGTCAGGCGTGGTATATAATCAGTTTGATAGTATTATCTAAAACTTTTTTTCTCCTTTCTTTTTTTTTATCCGTTGACTCTATTTAATATATTCCTATTTTTTATAAATATTACTTGTAGACTAAATAATTTGGTCTACTATAAAATCGACTTAGTGTGATGTCTGACCAGTAAAGAAAAAAAGGGGAAATAATTTAGGGGAGTTCATTCTTTTCATATTTTTCTTTTGGAAAGTTAAAAATTTATAGATTTATTGTTTATTAAATTTCAAAAAAAATTCCTTCTCTCTTTTCAAAAAAAAATGAAAAAAAATGATTCTCCTCCTTTTTTTCTTTTATCTATACTTTTTTTAAAATTAAACCCATAACAATTATATAATATTACCTAAATATATTATTAATATGAGGTACCTTATTCAACAATATTATAGTAAACGAGCAGAATTGGATATAATCCAGAATCGTATAGAAGATTCCTGGAATACCCTATTCACAGTAGGACCTTTCGGACCCATACACCAAATCCAAACTGGCGTATCAATTAGTGGCCATAACGATAGCTTAACTAAACCTGCAATAATCCTATACCTCGTAACAGTACAGGAATTAACCACCGAACAAATCCGCTTAATTGAAAAACAATCCAATTCACTATTATTCACAGTAGACGATTGGACTGATATTGATTTACTAGGATATGGTGAACCAAACGATAAGCAGAAATATTTTGGTTATAATTTCGTAGTACGTGATATTGTTGCACCAAGTATCTTAGGGTCATGGCTAAAAGACTAAAACTGAGGAGGAAAAATCATATCATGTTGAAGAAGACTAGTATAATGTTCCGTGAAGATGTAAAAGAAGGATACAAACATTACCAGTATTTCATCAGACATTGGACAATGGTATTATCAGCATTTGAAAAAACAATGTGTCCAGTACCAGTATATACTTCAATGGATGTTAACAGTGACTTGATTAAAATAGGATTCCATAATAGTGATGGTGATGAGGAAGGTTACCCTGAAATGTGGGATAGCTTAACAAGTTTTCTTAAAGAAGAAGGATTCCATTACCTGCAAGCTAAAAATGAATGGGCAGTTTATATCCACATAGAAGATTTTGTAGAAACGGTACTATCTAAACCAGAATTATACAGATGGGATGGTAGAGAATAATGGTTGAAAAAATCTGTAAAAACTGCACATATTATTTCAGAGATGGGTTCTGCACATATCATTTATCATATTGGAGTCCGGATCATACTTGTCCAAAGTTCACAACAGAAGAACTACCTTTAGATTATGATTTCCTATACCGTCGATGCAAAGACTACATTGATATTTGTGAAATGTATAATCGCCATGAGGAGTTGCGCAAGAAACATCCTGATGATAAAAGCCTTTCTTGTATTGGTACGAGTAATGAGGATTTCTTCCTGCAATGCTGCTTGAATGATTTGCATCGTGAATTAAGTAAATGGAAAACAAAAAAATAGGAGTAATTATTTATGGATAAGATTAGTTTAAGAAAATATAATAAAATAATGATTGTAATTTTACTTGTAATTATCGCTGTTGAAATTTTATGCTTAGCATATCATATTAACTGGGATTTCCTTGCATGGATATTCTGGATAGTATTAGCATTCGACATAGGAGTAATAGCAAGACCATATTTAATTAAAGAAGATGATGAATAATTTCATCATCTTTGAATTAAATTAATGTTTCAAGTTAAAAGAATATTAAACAAACTTGTTGATGTAGCTATGAAACCATTAAAAACATTAACCATAACAGAATTAATAAAGGAACTATCCCAATACCCACCAGAAATGGAAGTATACTATGCAACCAAATATGCTTTAGTACCTTTAGAGGTTAAACAATACGAAAACCGTTGCATAGGCATAGACATGAAACAAGCTGAAAAACATAAATATAAAGAAAAATGACCACTTATGATTTTAAAATTAAATATTACTGGATTAACAATTGAAGAAAGAGATGACTTATTAAGACAATTAGAAGTTATCAAACACCATGTCTACCCTGACTTAAGAGTAAGTTATAGCTTAGTTAAATCTCGTCCTAATAGCATCACTATTGACCAGAACATTGAGGATTCGGAAAAAGCATTATTTCTCCTGCAATGCATACAACAATTACACATAACACATAAACCAGACGACTACTATAATATCGATGAAGATGTAAAATTAATAGCTTCACTAGAACACCACAGGATATGGGAATGACAGATTTGATACATGATTTCAACCGTTGGAATCACAGGCAATATTTGAATAGGTACTGTTTTAACTGCCGAAATTTTTTAGATCATAACCTAAACAAAACCTACATGCTAGGAGTACTGGAATGTGAACACCGAACATTCGAGGTTGAAAAATACCATACACGAGGAATAGCTTGTCCGGAATTCAAACCCACACTAGAATACCGATTAAATAAACTATTAAACTGGAGAAACATATGACTCACAAAACAATTAAAGAATTAAAAGACCTGCTGGAAGATTTCCCGGAGGATATGAAAATAGCTAACCATATCTGCCTATACTGGTTTTATCCCTCCGAATTAAAAGAATACGAAGACCGTATGACTAAAGAAGATTATGAGAAGTTAACTCGTGAAGAAGCTTTAGACTTATGTATCTTTGAAGGTTCATGGGATGATGGTAGTGTAGTGGACTCAGAAAATATGATGGAGCAATTACTGGAGAAATACTATGAAGAAGGATACTAAAGAAATTTCAGCTATTGTAACGGATGTATTTTTTTACAAACCTGAAAAAACTGAGGGTGTGTTTGAATTATATCTTGGTTTGCAAATGTTTGACGGATTAAATAATAGTTTAAAGTTAAGTTTGGATTTTATACCAAAGTTGTTGGATAAATTAGATTTTTTTAAGGATGGTAAGGAGTATTATTTTAATTTATACCATTTAAGGCTGCAATGTTTGTGTAAGGATAAGTATCAGGATACTCCTTTAGGTAAGATGCATAAAGGTTATGAGATAATAGCTATTCGAAGTAATATTCATGAGGATTGGTTAGATGTATAGTAAAGTTCAATTGTTTATGTTGGGTGGTTTAGTTAGTGGAGTTTATGCTTTTGCTTTGTGGTTGTTTTTATTTAATCCAATTTGGTTTTTAAGTGCGGGTTTTGTTTGTACTGTTTATTTTTTTATTGTCTTGTTTTTGGCTTTAGTTTGTAATCTGATTGGTGTTAAGTTTAAGGATCTCTAAAAAAAATATGATGGGTGAGTTTATGTTTAGTTTTAAAAGGAAATTAAAGGTAAGTAGTGAGCAGTTGAATAGTTTATATGCCTGGTATGATGAGAAGCGTTTTAATGCGTATAATGATTTTGTTAAAGCTAATCAGGAAGAGGGTAGGAGCACTAATATCTTTTTGAGTACTGGTAAAACTATTACTGTTAGTTGTGATGGTTGTATGGAGTTGGATGATTTGGGTTTGGTGAGGGTTGTTAATCATAATCCTGATTGTGAGTGGGAGTCTATTTTTCCGTTGCGTGCTGTTGTTTGTGTTGAATCTTGGTTTTGAAAATGATGTCTTATAGTCGTTTATTGTATGGTCGGTTGTGGTGTGAGTTGGAGGGGTATGTTCGGGGGTGTTCTGGTGTTATGGTGAATCGTGATGGTTTGTGTTTTGTGGATTTTGTTACTTTGGATTTTGCGGAGTTTGTGGATTTTACTAATTGTTATGATTTGGATTTTTGGGTTCGGCCTGGTGTGGAGCGGTTTGTTGATGTGGTTGTTACTTTTGTTGGGGATACTTTAGTGGTGTCTTAAGTCTTTTTTTTCTTTTTTCATATTTTTTTGGTGTGTTTGTACCATAAGGTTTATATACTAGTATAACATATATTAATATAGGTGAATACAAAAGTATTCACAAAAACCCAAAGAAAAAAAAGAGATGATAAACATGATGGAAAAAAGAACCCAAAACCAAATATTCAACGAAATCAAAAACGAAAACAAAGAACTCACCGCAGTCGAAATCATAATCAGCCACGAAAACCCAACAAAATGCAGCGTAATCCTAAACGATAAATTATTCAGCTGGGGATACGAAACAACATACAACAATGAATTAATAGCAGGAATCAAAAAAACAATCCAAGGCAAAGAAATATTATTAATCCAATTCATCGACAACGAACTAGCTGAAGGATGGAAACAAGCATACCTCAAAGGAGGCATACCAGAAGAACGCCACGACAGAAGAGTCATACCAAGACAATACAATGACATGAACGAATTATTCTGCGTAGACAGAAACCTCCTCTGGGACATCACAGATGAATTCAAAGGCACACCACACGAACTAACCGAAGAAAAATGTGGCTGGAGATTTCACGCAATCCAGTGGTATAAAAACCACTTAATCTAATTTTATTTTTTTTGAGGAGGATTTATACGATGAGGCATAATAACTATTACAACCAGTACTGTCATAAAATTTTAGGACAATATTATTTTTTC
>NZ_JBGUWC010000035.1:0-19934 GCF_045220775.1 Methanobrevibacter sp. | reverse complement strand
GAATGTTAGTTTAAAGGGAAATAACTTAACTATTGATAATGTGACTTATTGCATTGATGGAAACGAGGTTTGTATTGATGGTGTTACTTACTGTTTTGACGGTAATGAAGTGACTGTTGGGAATAGCACTTATTGTTTCGATGGCAATGAATACAAATCAACCGGGCCACATGTCGTTTCTGAAATTTACCAAACTTACGGAATTCTATTATTATACTCATCCAATAATGTAATTTATAATAATACTGTGGACGTTACATCAAAAGTATCAAAAAAGTATTCAGACACTTTATCTACAAATTCCATCGTGGGAATTGATTTGTACTTCAACAGCCACAACAACACTTTCTCAAAAAACACTGTTAATGTACAGGGTAATGACAATTATATTTATGGAATGGGCGTTTTAGGATATACCACCGGACATTCAGCTTCAGAGGGTCAAGGTGCTACCAACAATTCATTCATAGGCAACGTCATATATCTAAATGGTGTTTATTGTGTTGAAGGTATAATTGTTGGTGATGAATCTGAAGGAACCATTATTAAAGAAAATGAATTAATCCTAATCTCCGATGATGTGGTTTATGGTATCTATTTAGAAATGTCCCAAAAATCCACTGTTGTTCATAATGATTTAACATTAATTTCAGGATTATCCATCTATGGAATTCAAGGATTCAGTTCAAGCGATAACATAATAACTAATAATATTGTCGATGCTGATGCTAAAGCGGTATATGGCCTTGTATTCTCAAACGGTAATCGCAACATTATCACTGGCAACAACATTACTGCCAATGGTAATAGCGAAAATATAACTGGAAGAGTTAAAGATGCAATAAAACCTGGCAATGCAGGAATCTATCTTTGCGCCAATTCAACTTATAATTATATTGAAGACAACAATGTTACATCAAAAATTGGATTTGCAGTATTGGTTGATGATGCTGCCATTAACAACACTATTGTTAATAATTATTTAAAATCTGATAAAGGTAATGCAGATAGTGCTATATCAAATTATGTAAGTAATCATGTTTCTGATAATTATGTAATGATTGCTAAACAAAAAGAAGATTCTGAGTTCAATTGGGTTACTTATTTAGGCACAGGTATTATTTCAATTACATTTGATAATGATAATCTTGATGGAGCTATTGTAAAATTCTATGATAATTATAATAAGCAAATTGGTCAATCTAATGTGTCTAATTGTGGTGCTAGCATAAATTATACATTCAATGGATCTTATAAGGCTAGTGTTCAATATGAATTTTCAGCAGAATTATTAAAAGAAGGATATAAGGTTTTAAATTATACTATTTATGTAATTGTGAATAATGGAAATATTATAATTAAAACTTATGATGGTTCCGTTCCTCAAGGAGGCACAGGTAAACTTGTTGCAACAGTTTCTGATGAGTTTGGAAATCAAATTAAAGGTAATGTAATATTTTATAGAGTTGGTGCATATGGACAATTAAATGAATTGGGTAAATCAGCTATTGTTAATGATGTAGCAACATTGTCCTATAAATTTGATTATTTAAAATATGAAGAAGGGGATTATAAACTTGTTGCCAAAATTAGCGGTGTTGATAACTATAACGATGCTAATGCTACATTTAATTTTAAAATAACACCTAAATTACCTCCAGTGGCCACTGAACTCATAGCTTCTGCTAAGATAACTACATCATATAAAAATAGTAATAATCTAGTTATTACTTTAGTTGATGTAAATGGAAAAGCGATTGCTAATGCAGATATTAGTGTTGTTTTAAATAAAGTAACTAAAAATCTTAAGACAGATGCTAATGGTAAAGCTTCATTTGCAATTCCAACTAATTTGGCTCCGGATACTTACACTGCAAAAATTACATATGCTGGTGATTTTTATAATATCAAATCATCTGCAACCACTAAAGTTGTAGTAAACAAAGCGGCAAGCAAAATCACTGCAGCCAAAAAGACCTTTAAAGTTAAAACCAAAACTAAAAAGTACACAATAACTTTAAAATCTGGTAAAACAGCTCTCAAAAAAGTTAAGGTTACTCTTAAAGTTAAAGGTAAAACATACACTGCAAAAACCAATAATAATGGTAAAGCAACATTTAAAATTACCAAATTAACTAAAAAAGGTACATTCACTGCAACCATAAAATCCAGTGCAACCAAGTATTACAAAGCAGCTAAAAAATCTGTTAAAATTACAGTTAAAAAATAGAGATTATCAATCTCTATACTTTTTTTATTTTTACATGTAGATTACTCAATTAATAATTGCTATTTTTAAGATATGTGTTCATATAATTAGAGCAATCATTATTTATTTTAAATGATGTGATAATACTATCAATTTAATTAACTCTAAATTCAAGAATTAGTAAGGTAAAATTAGGTTCTAATTTTCAATAAAAAATAGGGAGGAAAAGTAAATTAGTAAAAACTAACTTACTTCATTGCATCTTTTACTCTGTCAAAGAGTCCTTTTTCAACGTGTTTGATTTCGTCACCGCTGACTTCAGCGAACTCTTTTAGAATATCTTTTTGTTTTTGACTTAGTTTTTTAGGAACAACTACCTTAACAGTCACATAGAGGTTTCCTCTGCCGTTATGCCTGACAGAGTTCATACCTTGGCCTCTTAATTTATAAACTGTTTCGCTTTGTGTTCCAGGAGTAATCTTAAACTCAACTTCTTTTCCTTCAATTGTAGGAATGCTGATTAAATCCCCAAGTGCTGCCTGTGGGAAACTAATTTGTTGTTCTAAATATAGGTGATCTCCTTCACGAACGAATTTTTTATGTCTTTTTACATGGACAGTAACAATTAAGTCCCCTTCAAGTCCTGCTGCTTCACCACAGTTTCCTTCACCTGAAACCCTTAAGTGGTTGCCTTCATTGACTCCTTCCGGAATTTCGATTTTAATTGTTTTTGTTTTTCTTATACTGCCCCTTCCATGACATTCCTCACATGGGTCCGTAATAATCTTACCAGTACCTCCACACTCTCTGCATGGCCTTACATTAACCATTTGACCTAAGAATGTGTTGCTGACTTCTTTAATTTGTCCTGTACCGCCACATGTTTTACATGTTTCAGGTTCTGAGCCTGGTTTTGATTTGGATCCGTGACATGTCGGACATAGTTCGCTTCTTGTAATCTTGATTTCTTTTTCGCATCCGTTGAATGCTTCTTCCAAAGTAATAGGCACTTCAGTATAAATATCTGAGCCTCTTTGAGGACCAGTTCTAGCACGGCTGCGACTTCCTCCACCAAAACCGAATATATCGAATATATTTCCTATGTCGAATCCTTGGAAAATATCTTCGAAGTTTATATTTTGGTAGAAGTCTTCTGCAGTAAATCCGTCCATTCCCGCATGACCGAATTTATCGTACCTTTCACGTTTTTCAGCATCTGACAAGACAGCATAAGCTTCACTTACCTCTTTAAATTTCTCTTCAGCACCTTCTTCATCACAAACATCCGGATGGTATTTTCGGGCCAGATTACGATAAGCTTTTTTAATTGTCTTTTCATCAGCAGATTTATCTACTCCAAGAACTTCATAATAATCACGCTTGTCTGCCATTTATTCACCTTAAATATAATTTTTTAAAAAAAAATAGATAGAAAAAATAATAGTTTTATCTATTGTTAGTTTATTGATTGATTCTGATTCTGATTTGTTATAAGCCTAACAATGTAATAAAACTTAATTATTTAATCTAATCGTCTTTTACTTCATAGTCTGCATCAATTGTGTCATCATCGTCTTGAGCACCAGCGTTTGGATCTGCTCCAGCTTGTTGTTGAGCTTGAGCTTCAGCTTGTGCTTGTTGATAAATTTTAGCACCAATTTCTTGAATTACATTGGATAATTCATCAGACTTTGCTTTAATGGCATCAACGTCATCGCCAGCTATAAGTTCTCTTAATTCAGCTACAAGTCCTTCGACTTTTGTTTTTTCGTCTTCAGATACTTTGTCTTTGAGTTCATCTAAGGTTTTTTCTGAAGTGTAAATTAAGGAGTCTGCATTGTTTCTGATTTCGATTTCTTCTTGTCTTTTTGCATCTGCTTCGGCATTCATTTCTGCTTCTTTGATTTTTTGTTCAATCTCTTCGTCAGACAATTTGGTTGAGGAAGTAATGGTAATTGCTTGTTCCTTACCGGTTCCTTTGTCTTTAGCAGTTACGTTAATGATACCGTTCGCATCAATATCGAAAGTTACTTCAATTTGTGGAATACCTCTTGGTGCAGGTGGAATGCCTACAAGTTGGAAACGTCCAAGTGAAGTGTTGTCAGCCGCCATTTTTCTTTCCCCTTGCAATACATTGATGTCTACAGATGGTTGGTTGTCTGCAGCGGTGGAAAAGATTTGGCTTTTCTTGGTAGGAATAGTAGTGTTTCTTTCGATTAAAGTGGTTGATACTCCACCTAAGGTTTCGATACCTAAGGATAATGGGGTAACGTCTAAAAGAACGATGTCTTTAATTTCACCGGCTAATACTCCTCCTTGAATTGCTGCACCCATGGATACACATTCCATTGGATCAATACCACGTTCAACTGGTTTGCCTATGAATTTTTCAACGTATTTTTGTACGATTGGCATTCTGGTAGGTCCACCAACTAGGATAATTTTATCAATTTCAGATTTGCTCATTTTTGCATCATCTAATGCTTGTTGCATTGGTTTGCCTGATTTCTCTACAATAGGATCGACTAACTCTTCTAATTTTGCTCTGGTAAGGGTGTGGATTAAGTTTTTAGGAGTTCCATCGCTTCCCATAGCAATGAACGGCAAGTTGACTTCGGTAGTTGTGGTGGTGGATAATTCGATTTTTGCTTTTTCAGCAGCTTCTCTTAATCTTTGTACTGCTTGGTCGTTATCCATCAAGTCGATTCCTTCTTTTGCTTTGAATTCATCAGCCAAGTATTTGATTAATATGTTGTCCATATCGGTACCACCAAGTTGGGTGTCACCGCTGGTTGATCTTACTTCAAATACTCCTCCACCGAATTCCATAATGGTCACATCCAAGGTACCTCCACCTAAATCGTAAACCATAATGTTCATGTCATCAGCGTCAGCTTTGTCAAGACCGTATGCTAAGCTTGCTGCGGTTGGTTCGTTAACAAGTCTTACGACATCTAATCCAGCAATGGTTCCTGCATCTTTGGTTGCAGTCCTTTGGTTGTCGTCAAAGTAAGCAGGTACGGTAATTACAGCTTTTTGGATAGGTTCGCCTAAGAAAGATTCTGCATCTTTTTTGATTTTTTGTAAGATGAAAGCGGAAATTTCTTGTGGAGAGTATTGTTTTCCGTTTACAGTAACTTTGTGATCGGTACCCATGCTTCTTTTAATTGCACTGATAGTGTTTTCTGGGTTGGTTACTGCTTGTCTTCTTGCTGGTTCACCTACTAACATTTGACCGTCATCGGTAAATGCTACATAACTTGGGAATGATTTACCGTATTGGCTTGCTCCTTCAGCAGATGGAATTGTGGTTGGTTTTCCTGCCACAAGTACGGATGCTGCGGAGTTACTTGTTCCTAAGTCAATTCCAATAATTTTTTCTTTTTTAGTATCAGACATAATTATCACCTATTTTTTTTAATAAAATTATTTAATAAACATTATTTTTTACAAACTATAACTTTTGAATATTTAAGAACTTTATCCTTGTACATGTAGCCTTTCATTAGTTCTTCTATTATGTATCCGTTTTCGACGTCTTCGGATTCTTGAACCATTAACGCTTCATGTTTGTTCAAGTCAAATTTTTCACCTTTTGCAGGTATTTCCTCTACACCTTCTTTAGTTAGAACGTCTTTGAATTTATTGTAGACGAGTTCGACTCCTTCTCTTAGGTCTGCATCGTTTTCAATTTCTAAAACTCTACCAAAGTCTTCATAACAATCTATAAATTCTTTTATAAGATTTTCATTTGCAAACTTGATTAGCTCTTTATTTTTTTTATCAGTGATTTTTTTAAAATTTTCGAAATCTGCTTGAAGTCTTTGTGAGAGTGAAATTATTTCCTGGGTTTCAGCTTCCTGTTTTTCAAGATCCTCTTTCACTTTTTCTAACTCTTCATCCTTGAGAGTTAGCTCTTCAAGAAGTTCATCATATTTTTCTTGAATATCTTGAGTTTCAACTTCAGTTTCGCTCTTATTTTCGTCAGTCATATTTGCACCTTTCCTAGGTTTTTTGAAAAACTATTGTAATAACTCTCTGCCGAGAATTAAAACTTTAAGCCTTTAATATTGGTTATTTGGGAATTTATGGACATATAGGAAAATGGTTCATCAATCAAGAGTTATTACATCAAGTTTTTCTGAGCCAAATATTAAAGTAACCAAAAGTTATCTTTCTCTTACATTATTATAGTAACAAAAGGTTATATAAAGTTTTCGATATTTTGGGATATTTTCTTACAAAGGGTAACAAAAACATAATAATTTAAATATGGTTAGGACTATAATGTATAATCATGAGCGAAATAAACGACATTGAGAAAAACGAAAAATCTCGTAGAAATGTCAATTCTTCTAATGGCCACATAGAGATTAGAGGAAACTATAATGACCAATTAGGAGGGATTGATAAAGAAGACATCCTTGATGTAATGGGTTGTAAAACCAGAAGAGATATCATAAATCTTTTAAGGGAAGAACCTATGTTCGTTAGTGAAATCTCAAATGAACTGGATATTGGTCAAAAAGCAATTATAGCTCATTTGCGCGCTATGGAAGATATCGGAATATTGAATTCTTCCTACAAAAAGATTGTAAGGGGTCGTCCTCGTAAATATTACGATTTACAGAATGAGGTTAATATCCATATTACCATTAACAGGAATACTTTTGATGTTAATTTCTCAGAGGATATGCTCAATACTTTACAGCTTCCATCAGGTGATGAATGGTCTAAATTATTAGACATTGAAAGAAGAATAGATGACGGACAGCTTGAAGCTATCGATGAGTTGAAAAATCAGATAAGACTATACGGCAATCTTAAAGAAAGGGCCGAATATATTCTTGAGAGAACTTTAAAAAACAGATAACTTTGCTGGCCATTATTTGATGGTTTTTTAAACCATCTCTTTAAACTTTTTTTGCAATAATTGCTTGGCCTAAAGACACAGATCCATCTCCGGCACAAGTATTCTTATGCTGAATGAAATTAAAACCATTGCTTTCGACATGATTCTTAACAGTATTTGTAATGGCTTCGTTGTAGAATACGCCGCCTGTTGCACCGATATTTTCAATATTCTTATTTTCGCTAGCTTTAACGGCAAGCTTGCTTAAGCCGTTGGCTACAGCTCTTTGTCCTGCGGCTGCAACATCAGCCTTTTTCTCACCATTTTGATATAATCTCACGACTTCCCTTAAAATCTCAGTTGTATTTAGCATATTGCCTTCAATGATTGCCGGAATTTCCAAATCATTGGTTGAATAATATGCGGCAGATTCGAGTTTCATGGAACATTCGCCTTCGTATGTTCTTTCATGACATATTTCCAAAGCCACTGCCATGGAATCAAGAACCCTTCCGGTACTTGTTGTGATTCCAACGTTTATTCCAGCATCAATCTGCTTGAAGATGTTTTTGATTTCCATATCACCATATTTGAAGTAACTGGAGTAATTTTTAATTAGATTTTCATCTTTCAGGATACTTGCAAGCATTCTTGCAGGGTATTTTGTGGCAACATCTCCGCCGGGCATTAATTGAGGTTCCAAATGACCCAATCTCTCGAAGTTTTTAATGTCTGTATAGAGAATTTCTCCACCCCAGCTTGTAGCGTCACTTCCAAAGCCCACTCCATCAGCGGCAATAACGATCATCTCCTCAATTGCGCTGTCATTGGCAAGCGCAACGGAGTGTGCATGATGGTGTTGGATTGGCATCACGTCAGCGCCGTATTTTTCGGCCAATTCATGGGCGAGCCGTGTAGTAAAGAAATGCGGATGCAAATCACATGCAATAACATCAAACTCATTGATTTTGGTAATCCTTTCCATATTCGTAATGGCTTCCCTTAAAAAGTTCAATGTTTTCGGTTTGTTTGTATTTCCAATATGCTGTGACGGATACACAATATTGTCTTTAGCAATTGAAAAGGTTACATCAAGCTCAGGACCTAATGCAAGTACATTCAAGTCATTTACATCATAATTTATTGTATAAGGCTCAGGAGTGTATCCTCTTGACCTTCTAATGAATGACAGTTCATTGTTTCTAAATCTGATTACGGAATCATCGCATCTGTTTAAGATTTGGCGGTTATGGACTAAGGAATAATCATTAACGCCGTTGATTATCTCTTCGTTTTTAATCATCATCGGCTCTCCAGGAATATTTGCCGAAGTCATGACATACGTATCGATATCCCCTTCATCAAATAGCAGATAATGCATTGGAGAGTAAGGAAGCATCACACCGATGTTGTGAAGTCCCGGAGACAAACTGTCGGGAAACGGATAATTGTCCTTTTTCTTTAGGATGACAATAGGTCTTTTGTTTGAAGTGATTGTATCGATTTCTTTTTGTGTTAGTTCAGCATATTTTTGAAGGCTTTCAAGGTCTTTGCACATCACTGCGAAAGCTTGGTTTGGCCTGTTTAAGCGTTTTCTAAGTTCTTTTACTGCTTCATCATTGTATGCATCAACAACCAAATGTGTTCCGCCGATTCCTTTTATGGCTAAAATATTTCCTTCCTTTAACTTTTCAGCTCCCAATCTTATAGGATTTTCGGTGTCAATCTTAGTTAATCCTTCATATATTTCCATCTGAGGCCCGCAGTCACTGCAGCAAATCGCTTCGCCGTGATAACGTCTGTTCAGTGGTTCCCTATATTCAACAAGGCAATCGTCACATAATGGAAATTCGTCCATGGAAGTCCTTATTCTGTCATAAGGAACGCTCTCGATTACTGTAAATCTTGGTCCGCAATCAGTGCATGCATTAAAGGCATATTTATATCTTCTATCATTCGGATTTCTAATTTCTTCAAGGCATTTATCGCAGATTGCAATGTCAGGAGGAATAACGCTGATTCCGGAATATGAATCTCCGCTTTCTATTATTTCAAAATCAGTAAAGTTGCTTTCGTCAATGCTTTCCACTTCCATGGAATTGATTTTTGCAATAGGAGGCAATTCCTTTGGAAGCCTATCGACGAACAGGTCAGTATTTTCACCTTCAATAATGATTTCAACTACGTTTCCAAGGTTTCTGACATATCCCTTTAGGCCAAGTTCACTAGCGAGTCTGTAAACATAGGGTCTAAATCCCACACCCTGGACTATTCCTTGAGTTAAAATCTTTAGAGCATTCATTAAATTATAATATTGTAAGTCAAATTTTATATAATTTTATCTTAAATATTATATTATGAAAGAGATACTCGAAAGTTTAGTCGATGGCAAGCTTAATGTTGAAGAGGCCGAAAAACTCATCAATGCCAATAACATTTTGGAATTTGAGGATATTGCCAAAATGGATATCAATAGAAGTGAGCGAACCGGCTTTCCAGAAGCTGTTTTTTCACCAAGCAAAGACTATGATGACTTGCTTTTAATAATTAAAAAATACATGCAAACAAAGCAGGATGACCTGATTGTTACAAAATTACCTAAAGAGAGATATGAAAGAATTCTAGATGATTTGGGTGAAGACACTTACATTTATGAATATAATAAAAGGGCTCAAATATTGATTATTAGAAAAGAAATCAAAGAAAAAGAGATTGTTGCTAAAATCGGGATAATCACAGCAGGAACATCCGATATCAATATTGCAGAAGAGGCAAGAGTCATTGTTGAGGAAGGGGGATGTGAAGCCATCACTTCCTATGATATTGGAGTTGCCGGAATTCATAGGCTATTCCCTCAAATTGCGCATATGGTAAAGGAAGGCGTTCGTGTATTCATTGTCTGTGCCGGAATGGAAGGTGCGCTGCCTTCTGTTGTTGCAGGTCTTGTTGATGTGCCTGTAATTGGTGTTCCAACATCTGTCGGCTATGGTGTCGGTGAAGGAGGAAGAGTGGCTCTGGATGCAATGCTTCAGTCATGCGCTCCGGGAATTGCTGTTGTAAACATTGATAATGGATTTGGTGCAGCAGTATTTGCACTAACAATTGTGAGTAGTGATTAACTTGAAATATGAAAATTTTGATCCTCAAATTCATGATACGCATAAGGTAGCAACATATGTCTATGATGTCGATTTCAGGACTTTTGATTTGTTATTTAAAAATAAGGATAAGGCTATATCAACAATAGAGAACGATTTAAAAAAACATGAGCCCAACAATAACTTTAAAGTAATTCTTGATGATGAAGGTGAACTGATAGGCATGCTAATGGCATATATTTCTAAGATGCCTTATGACTTAAGATTAAAATCATTGAGATTGATTGCAGTTGATGTATTGGACTATTTTGTATTGTGTGACATTGATGAGGATGACTTGTATGTTGCAGAAATAGCTATTGACGACTCTTTGAGAGGTCAAGGTTTAGGTAGGGAAGTTCTGTTTGATGTAATTGACTATGCCAAATCTAAAAATCTGAATAGGGTCATTTTGGATGCTGATTTTAGAAATGTAGGTGCAAAAAAACTTTATGAACGCTTAGGATTTAAGGTTTTCAATGAAAAACGAGTTAAAATTGGAAGTTTTGAAAGAGGGATGCAAAATATGGAATTAATCCTTTAAAGGAACTTCTTTAATTTTGTCATGCACTCTTTTGCAATTGTTTTTATCGTCAAAGAAGAAGAATTCATTAATTCTCTTATGGTATTTATCTTTAATTTTACAGTCGTTTTCAATATATTCAATGATTAAATCGACCAGTTCATCTTCAGTTTTTACAATTTCTCCAAAACCCATAGTTTCATAGTTGAAATAGCTGTCTTCTAAGTCAAAATGATAATCGGAACCATAGTGGTAATAGATAACTGGTTTGTATAGATATGCAAAATCAAATGCAACAGAAGAATAGTCAGTAACCATTAGAGAACCATTATTGAATAGCGTTTGATATTTTACTTTATCATAGTCTATTTTAACATAATCGTTTTTATCAAAAAGGTCGATGTATTCATACACTTTCGGGTGAGGTCTGAAGATTATTTCGTATTCGTATTCTCTAGCTTTATCAATTAACTTTTCATTGTTTATCATTGAATTAAGCTTTTTAAAGAATTCATTTCTTTTAACATACTCTTTTGATTTATGGTCTAAATTTCTTCTCCAGGAAGGCATTATTATTATCTGTTTTTTATCTTTCTTGTTTTCAAGCGTATCATATCTAGGCAAGCCTAGCATTTGGATTATCTCTTCATCATAATTGTAAGGAAAATCAATGATTGATTCATATTCCGTATGGGCGGATGTTAAAAAGAATGCCAAGTTCATGTTAGCTTTATTTAACCATGATGAGATGTTATCTTTAAGAACGCCATGCTGTAAAAATATTGTATTTGATTTCAGAAGTCCTGCGAAAAACGGATATCCTCCCCAAAATGGATAGATAATTTCATTATCGGGGTGGGATGTTATGATGTTTTCTACAAACATTCCAAGATATCTGTGTTTAAGGGATTTATAAGGGATAACTTTACCTATTTTTTGGATATCTTTGAAATCTTTATTTTTTGGGCTCAAAATGAAATATTTGCAGATGTTTCCATCATCCTGTTTAACTGCATATTTAAAAAGAGCCAGTCCATTATCGTCGGATTCGTCTGGACGATCCATATAAAACCATATTCTTTTATTTCTTAAAAACGGATATCCAATCATATAAGCTATTCTAAATGGGATTGCTTTTTCAAATCCGGTTTCATGTTCTTTAACAATATGAATCAGGCTTTTTAATTCTTGTTTTAACCATTTTACAGTAGTCTTCTTCTCGATTAAAATGGAATCCTCTTTTAAGATGCTCAAATAATGTTTTGTTTTTGCATAACCTACAGTTTTTGAGAAATTGCACGGTCTTGAAAAATCAATGTGTAATTTTTTATCATTTTCTTTGAATTCAATTCTGAATTTTCTGGTAGTGTCCAACGGAATTGCTGATTCAATAGAGTAATATTGCACATATTTCTGGTTTAGGCTATATTCATCTTTTTGAGGGAATTTTAATTCGTTTTTTTCAACAATTTCACCATTTACATATATGTCAATGTTTCTATATGAAATTGAAAATGTGCTTGCTAAAATTTTGAGGTTATTGTTGATTATATCATAGTTATCTATGAAAATGGTGTTCAAGCCCAATCTCTCTTTTAGATTTTCATTTAATTCATTGCCATATTTCAATATACATGAAAATATTTTATGCTCATTTTCGAGCAAATCATTGTTTAAAAGTATTTCATCATCAATATATTGGATGCTTTTAGTTAGTTCTGACAAGTCTAATTTTTCAGGTGTTTTTTCAATTGATAAAATCCATCTAAGATGATTAACTAAGTTATATTGAATAAATTGAGGAATATTAGAAGAGTTATTTAAAGATTTTTCCAGTATATTATTAAAGTTAAATTCCATAAAGTTTTCATAGTCTTCTCTTGTGAATGACAAATCATCAGGAGGATATATCTTTTCATCGATATTATTTGAAAAATAGGTCCCGTTTTTGATAATTCCCAAATGGGGATTATTTATTAGAATTTCACTAAAAAAGGTAATGTTTCTATTCTCACTGTCTAAAAATTCAACATTTCCAATGGAATCTCTTTTCACAAAAGTAGACAATCCTAATAACTGAGTAAATTTTGGTTGTTCTAAAAGGTTAATTGTTTCTGAGTTTTTTATCTTGTATTTTAGATAATTCCAATTTCTATCATTCTTAAAATAAAGAATAGGGACGGAAATTAAATCGACACCCTCATTTTTGTTAATAAAATCTAAAACATTCCTGAAAGTATTTTTTGAGTAATAGTCATGGGGTTCTAAAAAGGCAATATATTTTCCGGATGATTTTTCAACACCGATGTTAAGCGACTTAGCAAAATCTGCGGTTTCTAAATGGTAATATTTTATATTATCAGGATATTTTTCAACATACTCATTACAGATGGATTCAGTATTGTCATCGCTGTTATTATCAACAATGATTATCTCAATAGCACTGGTGAAGTCATGTGTTTGATCAATTATAGAATCAATTGATTTGTTAATGCCCAATTCGGAGTTATATGTTGTAATTATAACCGAAAAATCAAATTTTTTCATCCAATCCCTCAATCTTGCTTTTGTTTAAAATCAGGGGAAAGTGTACTAACAATGAAATTTAAATCTTGATTTAACTCGTTTTGGTCTGTATAATCATTAAATTTAATAGTGAATGTGTGGTTACTTGAATATACATAAACCAGTGTAGTATTGCTTTTGGTTGTTGAATTTTGCATGTCAATTCTATAGGTTGTAATGTTGTCAATGTTTAGTGTGGAATTATTAACAACACCATCTAATGATTTCAAATCCTTTTTAAAGCAATCAAAAGCAGTGTCTGATTTGCCCAAATCCTTAATGAATATGGTTTCGTTAGTGTCTTTGTTAATTAAAGTGACACTGGATTTATCGTCACTATCAATTGAAAAATCGCTTGGAAGTGTTATAACAGATTTGTTCACAACGGTTATTGCATCTCCAACTGTAGTTGATGAATCAACAATATGATATAAGCAAGCACAGCCAACTATTAAGATTATTAATATCAAAATCCATCGTTTATCCATTTTAAAACCTTGTTTTATTTTTTCGCACGTTTGAGATATGCATCACATACTTTCCTGGTTTCTCCTTCCATATATATTTGACCATTCTCAAGCCAGATACATCTGTCACAAATTTGTCTAATTTGGGTCAGTGAGTGGGAAACAAGAAGCACTGTAACGCCTTCTTTCATCATTGATTTAATTTTTTCAGAACTTTTTTTTCTAAATTTAATATCTCCAACAGCCAAAATTTCATCAATAATTAAAATTTCAGGGTTGATTAAGGTAGCTATTGAGAAACCTAATTTTGCTCTCATACCTTTGGAATAATTTTTTACAGGGTAATTAATGTGCTCTCCAAGCTCAGAAAATTCCACTATCTCATCGTATTTTTCTTTAATAAAATTTTCATCCATACTTAATAAAGCACCATTTAGGAAAACATTATTTTTTCCGGTGTAGTTTTTATCAAATCCTGCACTCAATTCGAGCAACGGTGCGATTTTACCATTAATTTTAATTGTACCTTCTGTCGGTTCATAAATTCCAGCAATAATCCTTAAAAGAGTACTCTTCCCAGCACCATTAAATCCTAAAATACCAACTCTTTCGCCTTTATAGATATTAAAGGAAATATCATCAATTATCCTAATCTTTTCATTTTCTTTTTTGGTCCGTTTTAGGGTTCTTATAACATATTCTTTTAAGGTATCAATTTTATCTTTTGAGACTTTAAATTCCATTGTGAGGTGATTAACTTCTATCATTATGTCTCTATCAATATTTCTTACTTTAATTTCTAGTTTTGAGTCTCTAGAAGTAGGATTGTATTTGTCATTTCCATCAAAAGTTGTTTTAATTGTATATGTATCCGGTTCCAACTTCAAATCTAAGCTGACGAATCCTTCTTCATCAGTTATCTCTTCATAAGCATCATCGCCAATTTCAATAGTAAGTTTTTCACCAACAATCGGATTGTTGTCATTATCAACTAATCTTATACTATAATCCGGTTCATCTTTTGAAAATATAATCATGTTAGGAGCATATATTTTTGCTTCTTTTTCAATTTCATCCGGTATTTCCACTTCACCGGGCATTATTAATTTTGCCCTTACTCTAGGACAATAATCTTCATCTGGGGGATAATAAATTTCTATTTCTTTCCTGTCCTGTTTTGGAGATATTTTTAGCTTTGCATGACCTGTTTCATCAGTAATCTTTTCAAAGGTTTTTCCATTAAGTTCAAATACTACTGATTCATTTTGAATAGGATTATTATCACCATCTAAGATTTGCACACTATATCTTGTTTTTCTATTCATTACAAAATCGGGCGCATAAATTTTAATATTTTTAAATCTATTATGTTGGAATCTAGTATCAACTGGAATTTGTTTTATTTCCTCTTCTTGAGGTTTACTAAATAGATTTTTTATTTTTTCAATCAAATTCATGGTAAAACCTTATAATTCTAGTACTAATCTTTTCTCATATATTTTAAATAAGCATATTCCAATTCCCAAGGTTGTTAATGAAAATGTCGCCAAGTAAAGTAATGTGGATGTATTGGGAAATATTCCGTAGCTAATGCATTCTCTAAAACAGGAAATTGCAGAGTAAACAGGGTTTAAAGTAAAAATCCTCTGAACAACTGGTGGAACAATTTCCATAGGGTAAAATAATGCTGAAGCGTACATTAACAACAGTGTAAATACATTATATAAATGTCCAACATCAGTGAAATAGGTGTTACAGACAGCCAATATTAATCCAACGCCGAATATTAAGCATAATAAGAATATCATAGGCACAATTGAGAGTATTATTGTCCAATGGAATGTTGCACCTGTAATCGCCATCACTCCAAATAGGATTACAAAGGATATTAAAAAGTTAATAAATTCATAACATATTGTACTTACTGAAAACATATATTTTGGAACGTATATCTTTTTGATTAAGTTCTGATTTCTTTTTATTGATCTCATCGCCCCTTTTGTTCCAGCGTTATAAAAATCAAAGATAATTCTTCCTGATAAGAAGTAAACTGGATAATTCTCAATTTGACGACCGAACAACATTGAAAATATTGCAGTAAACACTAACATGATTAAAAGAGGATTAAAAAAACTCCAAAGTATACCTAACACTGAATCTTTATATTTTGAAGTTAAATCTCTTTTAACTAATTCCTTTAGTAGAAATTTTTTTTCTGCGAATGTATCAAACATTTTTTAACCAATATAATTTATGAGTTTAAGTATCTAATTATTTTCTTCTTCTTTCAAATTCATCAAATACATCATCAAGGGATACGCCTTTATAAACTAGTAATAATAATGTGTGAAAGATTAAATCAACGGATTCGTATACTAAATTTTCATCGTTTTTAGATGCAATTATCACTTCACCGGATTCTTCAGCTATCTTTTCAAGAATTTTATCTTCTGCTTTCTTATCGCTGTCTTGCATGATATTGGATGTGTAGGAATCAATAGGATTGTCACGGCGTGATTCTAAAACTTCATAAACTTCTCTTATAATTTCATCACTCATGTAATCATTCCTCTTTACCTTCTTGATCTTGAAGACTTTCGGTAAGTGCTATTAAAGGATGTTTATCGTCATCAATAATCTCAATATCATCAAATGTCTTTATTCCAGCTTTATCTGCAGTTTTTTCCATTCCTAATTTGATGTCTTGACCCAAATCAATGACATAGGAATCAACAGTTTCATAGCCTTGTTGTGATGAAGCCACTGCTCTGTGATGTCCATCAACTAAAATCCATCTATCTCCGGTTTTGACAACAATTGCCGGTTCAGCCAAACCCCTTTTTAATTCATAGGTTCTACCTTCAAGTTCATCAGCATAAACCTTGTCTTGTGTAGGGCGCAATTTATTTGTTTCAACGCGCATATGTTTTAAAGTAGTTTTAATACCATATAATTGTTCTAAAGTAGTTTTAAAGTAATCCACTTTATTTGGGGTTGACCTTTCAATGTGTGATCGGACCATATCAGTGTTCGTAATAATTCCAACTAATTTTCCTTCTTCATTTACAACAGGCATCCTAGAGATTCCTCTTCTAAACATTACTCTAGATGCATCGTTTATAGATAAGTCTTGATTGGCAACTACTAATTTTGTACTCATTATTCCTTTTACTGTGTCTGCCCATGGTTTTGATACGATGTCGAATGCAGTTACCATTCCAACTACTTTATCATTTTCAACAACTGGATAACTGTTGTGGTTACTTTCTCTCATCAACTCAATGACTTCTTCTGTTAATGTATTTGGGGAAACGCTAATAACGTTTTTTGTCATGTAGTCCTTAACAAAAGATTTCTTTCCGGACATTGTTTCACCATTTATTCAATGTTTTCTTTTAATAGTTTAACAGTTTCTCCAGGATCAGCTTTTCCACGAGTAATTCTCATTACTTGACCAACTAAGAAGTTAATTGATGCTTTTTGACCAGCTAAATAATCTTCAACAGCTTTTGGATTTTCATCTATTGCTTGTTTTACAGCGGCAAGCACTTCATCATCTTTTACAACACCAAGCAAACCTAACTCCTCAGCAATAGCTTTAGGGGATTTATCGTTATTTGGCATTTGTTCAATGATTCTTTGGCCTGCTTTTGTTGTGATTTCTTTTTCTTGAAGCATATTTAGGAATTCAACTAATGCATCAACGGTAATTCCGCTGTCTGCAAAGTCAAGTTTATTGTAGGATAAAACTCTTTTAAGTTCATCTCTCATCCATTTAGCCGCAAATTTCGGATCAATTTCTTTTGCAACTTCTTCATATGCGATAGCCAAATCCAATTCGGATGTTAAAACTTTTGCGGATTCTTCATCAATGCCATAATCATTTACGAATCTTTTAACTTTATTATGCGGAGCTTCCGGCATTATATCTAAAATTCTTTGAATGGTTTCATCGTAAATTTTCATTGGTGGCAAATCAGGGTCTGTGATAAACCTATAATCGTCGGCATCCTCTTTCATCCTCATTCCAACAGTAATCATTTGTGATTCTAGGTAAGCACGAGTTTCCTGTTTGACTTCAACACCTCTTTTCGCAAGGTTTTTTTGTCTGACCAATTCAAATTTCAATGCTTTGTAAGCGCCTTTAATGGAGTTGATGTTTTTCATTTCCACTCTGTTTCCTCCATTAATGGAAATGTTAACGTCTGCTCTCATGGTTCCTTCACCACGGGCTGCTCCACTATATTGTAAAACACGAATCAATTCTTTTAAGAAGTTCCTTGCCTCTTCAGGGGATTTGATATCAGGTTCTGTAACGATTTCAACCAATGGAATTCCGGAACGGTTGAAGTTTACATAACCTCTGTCAGGGTTATATTGACCAGGGTCCTCTTCAGCGTGAATTTCTCTTATTCTGATCCCGTTCAATTCTCCATTAATTCCAATCGGAACAGAAGTTCTTTGATAACCTGAAGGAAGGTCAGGATAATCGTAATGTTTTCTCATAAAATAAATAACATCTTTATCAATTTCACAGTTAAGCATTAAAGCAATCATTAATGCATTTTCTAATGCTTTTTTATTAGTTGGGTGCGGTTTGGCACCTGGTTGATTCAAACAAACTGGGCAAATGTTTGTATTGGCTGGAGCGTCCTGATAATTTGTAGGACAATCACAGAATAATTTTGAATCAGTTTCTAGTTGTACGTGGATTTCAAGTCCACACATCATATCGACATCGTCGTTAATAGTAATTCCTCCACATTGATAATTTTTTAATAATTTATATTATTATTATATTTAGTACATTAGATTTATAAAGATTGTTAAAAATAGTGGTTTTTTAAGGCTATTTTAGAAAATATGCCTAATATTTTTGCAATAATTTAATTGATTGTTTTTCAATATTTATTTTTTAAGGATTCTTTTACATATCTTTTAATGAATTTGTCTAATTCAGGTGAAAATTCGCTTTTTTCCTCACCTAATTTACTTTTATCAGTAAATGTTCCTTTAAGTTGGCGACCAGCCCATTTAACTTCTTCTTCAACACGTTTGCCATATTTTGTTCCAAACATTTTAAATAATGGGAATTTTGTTATTCCATTTGCTCCACTCAAAATCAATATTCCAATGTTTGCTAAATTGTCTATCCATGTTCCACAGATAATCTCTATGTCTGGGAAAGCTAATCTGACTTGCGCTACAACTTGTGCATAATAAAGTGAAGCAGGCTGTGATGAAGTTGCATAAATTGTTTCTTTGTGGGGATTTAATGAGTAAAAAATTACTCTGTCAATTTTGTGATCCTTGATATAGTCAATAATATACTCCACATCATCTAAAGTTTCTCCAAGCCCTAATATTATTGTTATTGCTTTTTTGAATCCTAAATCACCGGCCACATCTAACATATTGCTTATATCTTCTAATTTTTTTGATGGACAAACTCTTTGGTGGATTTGCGGATTAGCCACTTCAACTGCACCAGTTATTCCTTTAATCTCAGATCCATATTCACCCAATTCATCAGTAATTCCTGTATTTAGCCAAACTCCATCACCAGTAATTGTTTTAATTGTGGTTGCTATCTCTTTTATTTCTTGGGTGCTAAATGACTTATATCCTCCGGATAAGAATTCAATATTCCAATCAAGGCGTTTACACATTTCTGCTTCGGCATAAATATTGCTAATGTTTCTTCTGGCTTTTGAAGGGTCTTTTATTTTGTTTTTCTGTGTAGACATATAGCAGAATGCACAGTCTCCTTTATCGCACCACCATGACAAGAATACTGCCCTTTCAAGTGTAATTAAATCACCATGTCTGTTTAAGGTAATCTCATTAGCTTTTTTTATTAGGTCAAATATGTTAGAATCCATATTGTTATATATGGTCTTAAACTTTATATATTAGTTTATAGGAAATTATTTTGTTGATTTTCTTTATTTTTGCATAAATATGGGAAATACCAAAAGGTTTATATATTATGTGACATAAACCATTTATTACTGTTTAAAGTCTTTTGATTTTTAAACATGGGTTTTTATTTGGTTAAGTGAGATGGGTGTCATATGCCGTCGTAGCTCAGTAGGTAGAGCGTTCGGCTGTTAACCGATTGGTCACAGGTTCGAGCCCTGTCGACGGCGCTTTTGGGCCCATAGCTTAGCCAGGTAGAGCG
>NZ_JBGUWC010000034.1:0-5755 GCF_045220775.1 Methanobrevibacter sp. | reverse complement strand
CAGCCTGGAAGAGGTTACGTCCGAATGCAACTCCTGCACCGCCGACTTCAAGGGATTCCTTTACCATTACCAATAATTCCTCATCGGTGTCAATTTTCGGACCGCCTGCAATGACTACAGGAACGATTGCTCCTTCAACGACTTCCCTGAAGGAATCAGGGTCTCCGGTATAGTTGGTTTTTACGATGTCCACACCAAGTTCGGATCCTACACGTGCGGCATGTTTAACAAACTCTACGTCATGCTCGTTTTCCACTTTCTGGCCTCTAGGATACATCATAGCTAAAAGAGGCATTCCCCAGTAGTCGCATGTTTCGGCCACTTCACCTAACTCCTGCAACATTTGGCTTTCGGTTTCTGAACCTAAGTTAACGTGAATGGATACTGCATCTGCTCCGAGCTGGATTGCCTTTTCAACGCTTGTTACGGTTACCTTATTGTTTGGATCCGGCGCAAGTGAAGTACTTGCTGACAAGTGAACAATAAGTCCAATATCCTTACCGTAACCACGGTGCCCTTGCTTTACGATACCTTTGTGCATCAAAATCGCATCTGCTCCTCCTTGAGCAATTTCATCAACAGTCTCATCCATATCAATGATTCCCGGAATAGGTCCGCTTGATACACCATGATCCATCGGTGCAATAACAGTCCTTCCGGTATTTCTATTAATGATTCTTTCTAAACGAATCTTTTTACCTATCATCTATAAAACCTCGCTTTACTTATGAATTATATTTTTCTTAATCAAGGTATATAATAGTTATTGTACATAAGTTGACAGTTAAATAAAATAATTTAATTAAAATTGGATAGATTGTTAAAATAGTGTATCATATATTTGATAAAATCCATTTTTTAGAAGAAATATTATTCATTTATCAAATATAATCACCAAGTTTTAACTAAATATTAATTTCTCAAAAAAATAATTAATTTAAAATCAGTATTATGACTAAAATATAATTTTATAAGACTAAATCAATATTTAAAGCATAAATAAGTTAAAAATAAATAATTAAAGATTTAATATTGATTATTATGAAAATTAAAGATATTATTGAAAATTATTATTTTGAAACTTTAAATGAAAATCATGATTTAAGTGATTTTGATTGTGGTGATGAAGATTTAAATGGATTCTTGAAAAAAGATGCACTATCACAACAAAAAGAAAATCTGAATATTACGAAACTTATAATCTATGAAGGAAAAATATTAGGATTTACTTCCATTTTAACAGATGCATTACCACTAAAAAATATTAATGAAAAAAATCTAAGACTAAAAATTAAAGACAGATTAGGAGTTAAATCAAAAAATAGAAATGTACCTGCCGTTAAAATCGGAAGATTAGCGATAGATAAAAAATATGCCGGAAAAGGATTAGGTAGTCATATATTAAGAAATATATTGTACAGTTTAAAGGTACTTGCAGAAAATTATTTAGGATTCAGATTTATAGTTGTTGAAGGTTATGCAAAGGCTTTTAATTTTTATGTTGCTAAAAATGGATTCGAATATTTAAATAAAGATTACGAAAAAGTAAAGAATATTGATTTCATATCCCAAAGAGACCCAACAAAAAAATTTTATTTATATTTAGATCTCGAAAAAATATGAATCAATTTTTAAATATATTTTATTTTGGCGGTTCATCCCAAAGATAAACAATTCTTTGTGATTTCATTTTTTTACTTAATTCTTTCTGTTTTTCAGTTGGTGGGTCAAGCATGTGATTTAAAAATTCAGTAGCTTCATCACCTTCTAAAATTGGGGTATCCCCAATAGGAGTTGCCATAAAAAATACCTCTTTTTACTTGTTAAATTCAAATATATCACCAATCATTTATATAATTTTGCTTTAAACGATTATAAAATTGTTTTAGGTCTAAAAAATTGCTTTGAAAAAACCATACTATTTAAACTTAACTATTTTTTGAGTTTCGGTGTCCAAAGGTCAAATTCCTTAATCAATGGAGGAATGCCGGAATCATGATAGGTTTCAAGATATCCCTCTTCACAGGATATCTCCTCTCCGCTGCCTGTTGCAGAGTTGAAGAATTCAAGAATGCCACGGTTCCTGATAATGGTATGTTTGGGCTTGAATGTGCTTGACCAGATATAGAACACCTTAAAGACAGTGTCAGGGTGATAGCCTCCGCCCAAATCAATCGCAAGAATATCACATGACTGGGTTATCTTAAACGCTTCGCCGATTATCTCATGTCTTCTAACGTCTCCTGAAATGAAATCGACGTCCAGTTTTGCCATCTCATCCACCGCTTCGGGTGAGTTGTCGACTGCGATGATACTGCAGCCTTGCGGAATCAGTCTTGTTGTTCCTCCAAGATGGCAGCCCAATTCGATTACAGTATCCCCGGATTCTACCAAATCAAGCAGATCATTTCTGTAGTTTTTAATGTCATAGCTGAGTTTAATCATAAACTATCCCAATGTTGTTGAGTTTATCTATATGCAAGTCTTCAACATCCAGGTTTTTGAATGCATCTTCATTATACGCAAATGCAAATACTGTATTTCCAAGCATAGCCATGGAACTGCCCAAAATATCGTCCCTGGAATTAAAATAATCAACCAGATTCCTGACTTCATCTGACATCAGGTTTGTCTCATCAGCAAATTTCTTCGAATATTCAAGGAAATTTTCCAGGCTGGGATTTTCTTCAAACAATTCCAGATATTTGAATCCCACATCCGAAATAACCTTCTTGTGGTGTGAATCCTGAATGACTTCAGCGGTATTGATTGGCCCGAATGTCTTCCATGCAATGTAAACGTCATGCTCAAACGATTCTATCTCGCCGATACCCGGTGCGCCCGGCTGGGTTCTCAAAACCAATCCATGGCCAGTTTGAGCTATCACATCACCCAATCCCGCAGAGAGATTTACTTCAGCCTTGTGGGCAATCTGACCGCACAGCTCCTGTGAATATCCCAAATCCAAAAATTCATTTAAAGCCAGAGATAAGCTTAATGCGGAAGCCGCTGAGGTCCCGAATCCTGCACCGACAGGAAGCTGGATATCCTGTGTAATCTTAAAATCGGTTTCAATCTCAAGAATGCCCAAGACTTCATTGATTACCGTATCATCTGCCTGATTGACTTCGATTGTCAATTCATCTGCAGGTGAAATTGTAGTCCTGACACCCTTTGAAAGCAGAAATCCGACTCCGAGAGATCCATTTTTAAGGCTGACTTCATGATTTTCTATTGTAAAAAACCCGGTAATATGACCCGGTACAAAAACACTCATATTATCTAATTTGTCTTTAATTCAATTAAAACCTATTCATCAATCCATGCCTTTACTGTATCCTTTACATCATAGACGCTGGCTCCTGGAATTGAAAGGCCGTTTTTGATGTCTGCGCCTTGGCACAATTTCTTCAAATCCTTTTGTGATGAGCCGAATCCGGAACCTTCATGGGTTACGAACGGCTTGACTGTCTTGCCGTTGAAATCCAGTTTCTCAAGCTGTGTAAACATCGGCATCGGAAGGGTTCCCCACCAGTTAGGAAATCCTATATAAACTGTATCATAGGATGAGATGTCATCTAAGGATTGCTTGAGTTCAGGCCTTGCATCCTTTTGCTGCTCCTTTTTTGCAACATCGATGCATTCCATATAGTCTGCAGGGTATTCGACTGCTGGTTCGACCTTGAACAAATCGGCAGAGGTGAATTCCTGAATATATTCAGCAATCACTTCGGTATTTCCCTTTTCAATGTTTTTAAGTTCGCCTCCGAAATAGTTTTCACCGCTTCTTGAAAAATAAATCACTAAATCTGACATAAGATAACCTCTTAATTTAATATTTAAATATTCTACAATATAATATTTAAATGTTGCTAATCGCAACAATTTTATTAGCTAAATAAAAAAAAGAAAAAATAGTCAAAAAGACTATTCCTTAATAGAACGAGCTAATTCTGCACCTTTTTCGAATGCTTCAGCCAAGACATCCTCATCAGGCACAAACAATACATCCATAGTGTCGGTTACGGTAAATCCTGCTTCTTCCAAATCCCTTTGAAGTTTGGCAACGGCTCCTCCACCCCATCCTTTGGATGAGAATATCAAAGCGCTTTTTTCGCTTCCGGTTCCTTTGAAGTTGACGCAGTCGAGCCAGTACATCATGTTACCGATTCTTGGGAATGCCTTGTTCATCATGGTCGGAGCGCCCAAAGCGATAGCCTTGGAGTCGAGAATGTCTGTAATTACATCATCCGGACCGTCTTCCTGCATGAAGTACATTACCGCTTCCACGCCTTCACTCATGATACCTTCAGCAATCTGGAACGCCAACTTTTCGGTTGAATGATGCATGGTATCATAGATAATTGTAATCTTGTCTTTGCATACGCCGGATCCCCATTCGGAGTATTTCTCTACGATTGGAGCAGGGTTTTTCCAGATTTGACCGTGACATGGTGCAATCATCTTGATTTCATTGATTAAACCAGTATCGTTTAATTCCTGCAATTTCATTCGAAGCATTGGAGAGCCTAATGTTACAAGGTTAGCATAATACTTTTGAGCTTCCCTTAATAAGTATTCGGTATCGTAATCCTCATCGAATCTTTTGGAGCGGCATACGTGCTGACCGAATGCATCGTTTGAGAACAGAATACCCTCTTCAGCCAAGAAGGTAAACATTGTGTCCGGCCAGTGAAGCATAGGAGCTGAAATGAATTTCAGGGTCCTTCCGCCGATGTCAAGTTCATCACCGGTAGCTACTGCATTAAGTTCCAAGTCTGAGAAATTGTGATATTGGGCTTCAAGGAAGTTGATACAGTTCTGTGAAGCGTAAATTTCTGCATCAGGGTTGTATTCCTCGATGGTTTGTCTTAAGAATGTTGAGTGGTCCATTTCAGAGTGGTTTTGAACAAATACGTCAATCTTGAATTCTTTTCCTTCCTGTTCAAAAGCGTCTTTCACTCTTGCATCGAACTGTTCGAACATTCCCCTGTAAACGTTATCGATCAATACGGTTTTCTCCTCACCAAATACCAAATAAGCATTATATGTGGTTCCTGGAATTCCATATCCGTGGAATGTTCTGCTATTCCAGTGGATGACACCAACCCAGTAAACACCATCAGCTATTTTTACTGCCTTTGCTTTCATTTTTATAACCTCAATCTAATTTAAGTTATATAAATTTATATTCTATGTATTATATAAAATATTATATTTAATGCTGAGAGGTTATATTTTGAACAAAAGAATCGATTTACATATGCACAGTCTATTCAGTGACGGAGAATTGTTGCCTTCCGAACTTGCAAGAAGGGCCTTGAAATTAAATCATGAAGCAATAGCCATTACAGACCATGTCGACTGGTCAAACGTTGAAACAATTCCTGCTATTCAGGATGCCATCGATGACATCAATGCCAATTGGGACATCACAGTCGTTTTGGGAGCCGAAGTTACCCACGCACCGATTGAATCCATTGACGGAATAGCCGCCCGTGCAAAGGAATTGGGGGCAAAGATTGTCGTGGTTCACGGAGAGACATTGAACGAACCTGTTACCCCTGGTACCAACAGGGCCGCAGTGGAATCCGAAAACATTGACATTTTAGGCCATCCGGGCTTGATTACAATTGAAGAGGCTGAGCTTGCAAAGGAAAAGGGAATTTATCTTGAAATTTCAGCCCGCCAAGGGCATTGCCTTGGAAACGGACACGTCGCAAGCGTTGCCCGTGAAGTCGGAAACAAATTATTG
>NZ_JBGUWC010000033.1:0-2110 GCF_045220775.1 Methanobrevibacter sp. | reverse complement strand
TAACTAGCAAAATAATCATCAGTGCTGCTAAACCAGTTAAAATGTAAGTAAGTTTATAAGTCTCTTGAGCTTTTTCAAAATTTTTTACAAGTTCCTCGCATCCTTTTTTACCACCAAGATATTCCTCTATATCACTTGTATCATTTTTTATTGATTTGTAGCCTGATTCATAATATATCTTTATATTTCTCATTTCATCATTCGTCAAATCACTAAATTCTGTTTTATCTTCTTTGCCTTCATTGTTGTAAAAATATTTTTTATCACTGTTGATATTCTTTATTATTGCATAACTTGACTGTTCTTCAGGATTTATCTTCATTAAGTTATTTTCAAGACTACCATTTGATGATGACATATTGTTACATATAACTATTATTGATCCCATTGTACACAAAAGAATTAGTCCTATAGCAATAAAAGAACCAAAATCCTTTATAGTATAAGTATCATGACGTGTATTTTTTAATTTTATAAAAACAGCAAGCACAATTGCAGTTAAAGCAGTCATAACAGCGTGAACAATAGTATATTTTAGACGAACCTCATCAATTATTGTTAGGCAAGAATCAATTTCCTCTATTAACTTACTTACATCAAGCGCAGAAACAAGATTATCATAGTTAGTTTTTATGCCATTTCAAAGATTTTTAGAATATCTTTTTGTAACACCAGAGTCATCATTAATTGCTTTTTCAATGATATTTTTATCCTCTTCTAATAAATTAAATCTATTATTAGAATTTATATACCCAATTTTAAAATTATCAACTTGTATTTCACCTTTTTTATGATCTTCTCTTTCAGTATCATAATCTTTTTCAGTAAAATCAAGAGAAAAATTTGTATTTTTAACTAGTTTAATGGCATTTTGATATTCAATTGGTTTTTCATCACTGTTATCTTCTTTTAATAATTCAGAAAGCAAATAACCATTAATCATCATTCCAGTAGTTGCTAAACCAGAGATATCTAACTTGCCTTTGTATTCCTTATCTTCATTTGGTACAGTCCAAAAATCATCATATCCATATTCATCACTTGTAGATCAAGTAAATTTAATATCTTGATTATTGAAGTAAATTTTATTAATTTGTTCCTCTTCATATTCTTTAGTTATTGGTAATACATAGTTTGTATATTCCCTTTCACCATCGCTAGCATTTAAATCAAAAATTGATGTGTTTTCATCTTCATAAAATGATTTGCTTTTTAGCGCTGAGGAATGAGCAGTTAGTTGAGCAACATTCTCTTTTTTAATGCAATCGGTCTTTACTAAAGTGTAATCAACATCAATAGAATATGTATTAGTGTAAGTATCGCCATTCATTTTGACAAGAATTGGTTTTAATGTGTAACCAATAATCATCTCATTACTAAATTTCACTGTTTTTTTAGAAGATGAAAAATATGAACCATTGCTGGTTTGTGGGTCAGAATCTTCATAACTTATCTCAAAAATATTGTTAAAATCTTCTACAGATATTTCTTTGCTACCATCACCATATGTAGAGAATAATTTATCTCAGCAATAATCATCAGCAACATCTTCTTTTACACTAATAGAATATTTTCCCATGAATTTTTTTAGTTGTTGTTGAGTTGCAAGACAATCTAATTCTTCACAAATCCCTTCAAAGCAAACGGACATTCCACTTTGAATATATTGAACAATTGAAACAACATCAGCATCACCATATTCAGCTTTAGCCTCAACATAAAGACTATTAAATTTAGCTTGTGCTTTTTCGCGATATTTACTTACATCAGGTATTCCTTTTTCTGCGCACATTAATACCACAGAATTAAGAATTGAACTTTCTATATCGGCAATTGCTTCATCTAGGGCAACGCTAGATTGTCTTGACAATCTAACCCCATAATTGTCTCTTGCATAATCTCTTAGAACATTAGTTCTGATTGTGTAACTCAGTGTTTTATTTTCACCACTGTAAAGAGAAGTATGAAGGGAATTTAAATTGTTTTGAAATGTGCATAAATTTGAATCATATGTTTCATCATCTATGTCAGCTGATTCCTTTTTTTGATCCAATTGGGATTTATACAATTCCTTAAAATCTTCTTCCATTCGCGTATATGTTGCATTATT
>NZ_JBGUWC010000032.1:0-30212 GCF_045220775.1 Methanobrevibacter sp. | reverse complement strand
AAAAGATTAAACCATCAATAATAATAAAATTAAAAAAAGAGTAAAAAAGGTAATCTATTTGATTACCATTAATGTATCGCCTGCACTGACTGCATCACCAGGCTCTACGAAGATTTCTGTTACTTCACCGTCAACTTCAGATTGGATGTCGTTTTCCATCTTCATAGCTTCAATAACGCAGATAGTGGATCCTTTAGTGACTTTATCTCCAACATTAACGTTGAGTTTGATTACCATACCCTGCATTGAGGAAGTAACTCCTCCTTCAACTGGTTTGAAGTTTCCGCTAGCGGTTTCTTCAATTTCCATGAAACCTGTAGGCATGATTTTGACTTCATACATGTCCCCATCAACTTCAACATTATATTGGGTTGGAATTCCAATAGCCTCATCTTCACTGAATGCATGAGGCGGTTTGAGTTCCTCTTCTTCAGCTTCCCCTTTAAGGAATTTTGGAGCTATTGGTGGGTATAAAGCATAAGTCAATGCATCTTCATCAGATTTGACAAATCCTTTTTCCATACCCTCAGATTTATATTTGTCGAACTCAGGCTCTAACAAATCTGCCGGCCTGCAGGTAATGACTTCTTCATCACCGATGATTTTTTTGGAAATTTCAGCATCAACAGGTGCAGGTGGCTTACCGTACATTCCTTTCATATACTCTTTAACCTCATTGGATACGGTTTTATATCTTTCTCCACCTAAAACGTTCATTACGGATTGGATACCAACAATTTGACTTGTTGGAGTTACAAGAGGAGGGTATCCCATATCTTTTCTTACGCGAGGCATTTCCTCAAGCACATCATTATATCTGTCAAGAGCATTTTGCTCTTTGAGTTGGGAAATAAGATTTGAAAGCATTCCTCCAGGAATTTGGTATAATAACACATCAGCATCAATACTTGTGGAAATCGGATCGAGAATGCCTAAGTATTTTTCTTTAATGTCATCGAAATATTTTTTGATGGATGCCAATAATTTCAAATCGAAACCTGTGTCAAATGGGGTTTCTTGAAGAGCTGCAACAATACTTTCTGTTGGAGGTTGGCTTGTTCCCCATGCTAAAGGTGAAATAGCAGTGTCTAAAATGTCCACTCCAGCTTGACATGCTGCATAATAACTAATTGGAGTCATTCCACTAGTACAATGACAATGTAAATCTACAAGCAAATCAGTTTCTTCTTTTAATGCAGAAACTAAATCATACGCAGCAGTAGGTGTAATTAAACCGGCCATGTCCTTAATGGCTACAGAATCACAATCAAGAGCTTCAAGATTTTTAGCTAATTCTACAAAATCATCCAATGTGTGAACTGGACTTATAGTATAACTTATTGTTCCTTGCACATGAGCGCCTTGTTCTTTAGCAACTTTGATAGCTTTTTCCATGTTCCTAATATCATTTAAAGCATCAAAGACTCTGAAAATATCCACCCCATTCTCATAGGATTTTTCTACGAATTTTGTCACTACATCATCAGGATAATGTTTATAGCCAACCAAATTCTGTCCTCTTAAAAGCATTTGAATTGGAGTCTTGTTAAATTCGGATTTTAATTGCCTTAATCTTTCCCATGGATCCTCATTTAAATATCTAATACAAGTATCAAAAGTAGCTCCACCCCAAGCTTCTACTGAAAAATAACCTACTTTATCCATTTCTTCAGCAATAGGTATCATATCTCTAGTTCTCATCCTAGTTGCGAGTAGAGATTGGTGAGCATCACGAAGTGCTGTCTCTGTAATTCTAACTTTTGCCATTCATTTACACCTCTTTCAAATTTTATTTATAAATAATCCTAGAATATCCAACTATAATATATGTTTATTGTATTATATAAATTATACAGAATAGCAAAAACTATATGATTTTCAAAAAAATCTAAAAAAAGTTAATAAAAAAAAGAAAAAAATATTGAAAAATTATCTTTCTAATTCGCCATGAATGAATTTTTCAACATTTTCGTATGCTTCATCATCAGCATATTGGACTGGAGGATGCTTCATTGTATAAGAAGAAATAGATGTTAACTGTCCTCCAACGCCTCTTTCCAAACCGATTTTACAGCATCTTACAGCATCAATTACGCAACCTGCAGAGTTTGGAGAGTCTTCTACACTTAATCTAAGCTCAATGTTCATTGGAACATCACCAAAGGTACGGCCTTCCATCCTAAGGAAACATAATTTGTTATCGTTTTGCCATGGGACATAATCGCTAGGGCCGATGTGTATATATCTGTCATCCATTCTTTCTTTTAAAACAGACTGCACGGCTTCTGTCTTGGATTCTTTCTTAGAGTCCAATCTGGTACGATTAAGCATGTTTAAAAAGTCAGTGTTACCTCCGGTGTTAAGTTGATAAGTCCTATCTAATTTAACACCCCTATCCATAAATAAACTAGCTAGTGTTCTGTGTGTGATGGTGGCTCCGATTTGAGCTTTAATGTCGTCACCAACAATAGGAATACCTTTTTCTCTGAATTTTGCATCCCATTCAGGGTCACTTACAATAAATACAGGCATACAATTAACATATGCAATACCTGCATCAAGAGCGCATTGAGCATAATATCTTGCTGCCTCTTCTGAACCTACAGGCAAGTAATTAACTAAAATTTCGGCTCCGCTTTCTTTTAAAACTTCAACTACATCAACAGGATCTTCATCGCTTACGACAAAAGTATAATCATCATCATAATTTGACATGTGCTCTGCAACACCGTCCAAAACATGACCCATGCTTACCTTAACGTCATATTTTGGAATATCTTCCTGAAAAACAGTTGTGCAGTTAGGTTTTGCAAATATTGCTTCATCAATAGTTTTGCCGACTTTTCTTGCATCAACATCAAAGGCTGCAACAACTTCGATATCGCTAGGTTTGTATCCACCGATTTCCCAATGCATAAGTCCTATCGCATCACTTGGATTTTTACCATCATAATAATGTATTCCTTGAATAAGAGAACTTGCACAGTTTCCTATTCCAACAATCGCTATTTTAATCTTGTTCAATTATAACACCAGCTTAATTAAATTATAAGTAATACTTTTTTAGATTAATAAAATATAATACTATGTTAAATAATATACTTTATATAATTATCCTTTTAATATATAAACGTTTATAGAAATAATGATAGGAAAAAATAAAATGAATCCATATATTGAAATCTTAAGACCAGGGAATGCATTGATGGGTGCAATTTCAATTGTTCTTGTAGCCCTTATTGATAAGACTTTTTCAATCCCAGTGATACTTGCGATGATTGCGGTGTTTTTTGAAACCGCCGCCGGAAATGTGATAAATGACTATTTCGATTATAAGATAGATTTAATAAACAAACCGGAAAGACCAATACCGTCAGGAAGAATTTCCCTCAAAAACGGCAGAAATTATGCTTACCTTTTATTCCTTGCAGGGACAATATGCGGTTTTTTAATCAGCTACCTTACAGGCAATTGGATTCCATTCGGAATTGTTCTTATTGCAGACATTGTTCTTTATTTATATGCCTATAAACTAAAAGCAACTCCACTGATTGGAAACTTGACTGTTGGTTTTATGACCGGTTTTGGGTTTGTTTTTGGAGGTTTTTCAATTAATACTCCCAACATAATAACAACATCTTTGTTTTTAGGATTTTTCGCATTTGTAATGACAACAGCACGTGAAATCGTAAAAGACATTGAAGACATTGAGGGCGATAAGGCTGATGGCGCCAAAACATTGCCCATCTTAATTGGCGAAAAAAAACCTGCAATATTAGCTGCCATTTTAATAATAATTGATAGTGCATTATGTCCTTTATTATATTATTACCACATTTTTGGAGTTTTATATTTGGTAGTGATAGCTATTGCAGTCATATTGTTCGTTTACTCAGCAGTTCTGATACTCAAATCACAGGAAAGAAGCGTTGCTGCAAAAGTTTCTAAAAATCTAAAAATCGGAATGTTAATAGCTTTTGTTGCATTTGTCTTTGGATCATTTGATTTTTTACAACTAATACCTATATAAAGTAATTTAATGAAAGTAATTAACAATGTTTGAAGAATTCAATATAAATCAAAAAGATAAAATTTATCTACTTTTTATTGTGCTTTTCAGCACAATATTGGTCGTACACTACATACATTTCAATGATGTCATTGGAATTTCCTGTTCTGACGTGTACGTTTACCTTTTAAATGCACTTTATTACACGGGAACCAATATAAACTCGACCAAATTCATCTATTTATCGCCAGTGATTTGTTTTTTAACTTCACTATTCTTTAGATTTGGTTTTGTAGACAAATTAGCAATATATATCGTTACAGGGGCCTTTGCAATATTTGGCAATGTTGGATTTTACTTATTGCTGAAGAAATATTTTGATGAAAACTTAAGCTTGACCGGTACCGTGCTCTTTTCATCATTCACTCTTTACTTAACATGGCTTGCAAATGGAACTTTGGATATCCCCGCAACAGGAATAATTATTTGGATTGTATTATTTACTGTAATTGCAATCAAGGAAAACCCCAAATATTATGAATATCTCATTCCACTTTTTGTTATTGGATTTTTCACAAGATACACAGTAATATTAACCCTGCCCGCTTGTTTACTTTATTATATTTTTGAAAACGGATTTAAAATAAGACCAGAAGATTTGATTCACATCAAAAAAGGAATCAAAATAGCCGCAATAATCGCCGCCATTATCTTAGCTGTAGTCCTTATCATGAGCCATAACCATTTTGAGGCTACAAGCCAGATATCAAATGGAATCGTTGGTAAAACTGGATCTGACACAGACCCCGCTTTTAATCCTGACCCAAGCTACTATTTGGTTAATTATCCAAATTTCATTTCAAATTCCCATACTGTTTTTGAAGCAAATCCCGTCTTGGAATATCCTACAATGCTTTCATGGACCATAATTGCCATATTACTTGTTGGAGCAGGGCTTTGGCTATATGATAACCGGCTTAATCCTAAAAAAACAGATTTGATTTCAATTGTGATTATCTTAATAGCTATTTTAAGTTTTACTCGAGTCAGTTCTGTTTTTACAACATTATTAGTATTGATAAGCTTTTATCTTATCGGGAAAGACCGGGAACATAAAACCGGACTATTTATGCTTGCATGGATATTATGCAATGCAATATTTTTAAGTTATTATCAAATCAAAGTAAATAGATACATCATTCCAACATTTCCACCATTCATTTACTTTATTCTAATCTCTATCGAAAATATCCATAAGCATGTTAAAATCAATGCAAATTTAATTCCTTTGATTCTAATTGTAGTATTTATCATACAAGCCTTTGCATTTACTGCAACATTTGAACCAACCAGTAAATATACTTCAACGAAGGAAATGTCCGACTATATTATTGAAAACAACCCTGATTATCAGGATATGCTAATCGGAGTCTATAATATACGACCATATAGCTGGTGGCTTGGAGGCAATACAACAGGAATAGAAAGTGATGCCACAGATATGATAGATCAAAGTAATGTGACGTATTACATTTCAAATCAAAAGCTAGACAATCTAACAAACTATACTGAAATAAAGAATATTGACCAGCTATACCTATACGAAAAAATTAATGTTTAGTGTAATATATGACCATGACATATTCATTTTTCGTTTTCATTTAGAAATAATATTATCAACTTTCAAAAAATAACACAGATTATAACCAATTTTTAGAAACATATATAATAAAAAAAATAAAAAACTAATATCATAAAAAGTAATTAAAGAGGATAATATGAAAGTTGTATGCTGTAAGAACTGTGGTGCAAAATACCAACTCGATGATGATGACGATATCTCAACATTCGAGTGTTCTTCATGTGCAGGTGACTTAGAATACTTAGAAGATTATTCTAATGAGAATGAAAACTCTCGTTCATCATTCATTAGTTCATTTAAGTATGATAATTCCTACATTGTACAATGCCAAGACTGTGGGCTAAAATACAAGATTAAAAGTAGTGATAGCATACTTGATTATGAATGTGAAAGTTGCGGAGGTTCTTTAAGATATTTAGATGATGAAATGAACGAAGAATTAGATAAATATATTGAAGAAAGACGCAAAGAAATTCAAAACATTAGAAAAGAATCCCAAGCTAAAGAGCCAACATCTGAAGAATTAAAAACAGAAGATAACGTACACTCCTTAAAATCAATTACTAACAAACTTGAAAATTTCTTTTCAGAAGAACATATGCTAAAAATAGCAGATGATGAGAAAAAAGAAAAAGAGTTAGAAGAAGCAAATGGAAAAACTGCAAGAACTACAATACCACAATCTGTTTTATCAAAATTTGGAAAAGAATTTGCCGTTCCTAAAACTGATGATTACGGTGTTTTAAAAAATTTCCTTAAAGATGAATTTTTAAAAGGAATGAACGAATACTATCCAACAAAAAATGTAAACACACAAAATAACGGTTTACTTGATAAAATTAGTTTTAATGAACCGGGCGAAAGCAAACCGGCATCTCAAATTAGCTCAGTCCTTGAAAATGAATCAAAATTCAATATAAATAATTTGGATGGCAATAATATAATGATTATTATTGGAGCAGCTATTTTCATTTTGAGCATAATTGAAATATTAACCATAAACAGTGGTATAGGTATTGTTGCATTATTTATTGGAGTTATTATCTTATGTTATGGACTTTATAAAACTAGAGACGTAAAACAAACCGAAGAAAGATCAAAAATTATCAGAGAACACTTGTTAACTCTTTCCGATGACTATTACGTATTTTATAATGTTAAAACTCCAACTTCAAACTCCGGTATCAACCACGTAGTTGTAGGTCCAACTGGAATTTATGCTCTACTTTCACAGAAATACAATCCAAAACTTAGATTGGAATCAGAAAATGAAAATCTAAATTTAATTGGTTCAAGTGAATTAGATGAAGATAAGATTGAAGAGATTCCAATTTCTGGAAATGTGAGAAGATTTAGATATACTACAAAACAAGCTAAATTCTCCCAAGACAATAAAATTAAACAAAAAGCATTAAGCTTAGGTGAAGATTTAATCAATTTCCTCAATGACAATAACATTAAAAACTGTTTTGTTGAACCATTGGTTGGTTTCATAAATAATGAGGTTGTTGTTATAAATATGCCTTTAACTGATGAAGACCTATTTATTGAAGAATTATTGAATAAAATCAAAACCGCAACTATAAAATTAGATCCTGAAACAATTGACAAATGTGCTGTTTTAATTAACAGATATGCTGCAGATTGCTCTTCAGAAATTTAATTTTTCTTTTTTTATTTTTTATAAAAGATAATTAGGATATTAGATTATGATTTAATAAACATCCTTTTTTAATATTGCAATTAGCTACTTTTCCAACGATATTATCAGTTTCGGATGGGGGAATACCTAATCCTGGCCTTTTAAATTCAATGTCAGACAATTTAATTGTTTCACCTTTTTTGATATCTTTTTTGGCAACAATGGATTTTCTAACATTTCTTCTTGAGAAAGACTCACAGATTAAAGGTTGTTTATTTTTAAAACCCTTGATTTTAGATAAAACACTGGCATTTAATCTGAAAATATAAACATCCTCTTCATCCATTGCAAATTCATGGCCTTTTAGAGATTTATCTATTGTAAAATGCTTTTCTAAAATTCCAGCACCGTAATTATAGGCAGTTGTCAAAACAAACATATTTCTGTCAGGTATTGTGTAATCACAGTATCCGATATCATAATCGCTAAATGAATCAGCTAAATCCTTAATCATCAAGAGATTTGCATCCTCTAATTGTGTAGGGTATGATAAAACAGAATGCATTAATGCAATTTTGAAGTTTGACTCGTCTTCAATAGCGTTGATTGCATCTTTGATTTCCTTTAATGTGGCGGATGCAGTGGATAAAATAATTGGTTTCTTTTTAGTGGAGATGTACCTAATAAATGGAAGATTAGTTAAATCAGAAGCAGATATCTTATAAGCATCAACATACTTATCCAAATTATCTACATCTTTAAAATCAGAAGGAGTTATAATAAAAATAAGTCCTGCCTCCTTACAACATGTTGCAAGTTGGATATAATCTTCATAACTTAATTGATCTTCCATATCCAATGAATCTTCTTCAAAATTACAATGCAGAACTTCCGAATCTCCAACATGGAAATCAACCGCATTAATACTGCATTCCTTAGCTTTTTTGATTAGCAATCTTGCAACATCCAAATAGGAACTTTCATCCTTTTGAGCAAGGTCATAGAAATTAAAACTAATTTCTGCAATTAGAAAAGGATATTTCTTAAAGATATTCATTTTGCATCTCCATTTTTAAAATCAACATATTTTTCTTGGACAACAGACTTGATATTGTCAAATCCATGTTTTAAATCAATTCTTTTCATTTTGTTGTTCATTTCGATTCTGAGTTCTGGATTGTTTGCCAAAGCAACAAACTGATCAACAATTTCCTGTTTGGTTAATTGCTCGCCCATGCCCATGTTTATAAATCCATTGCTGGCATTTGCAAAGACATGAGTCTTTTCCAAATCATTTTGACAAACGCAAATTGTCGGAACCGCTAATGAACAGGCGTCGTACATTGTTTTGCTGGCAGAAGTGATAATGATATCTGCCTTAAACATGAACTCGCTTACATCAGATACATTTTGATAGATTTGGATTAACGGATTAGATTCATATTTGGAAACCAATTCCTCAATATTCTCATATCCTCCCCCCAATATGATATTTATCTTATTGTTATAATTAGTTGAAAGAATCGCATCTAAAAAGAGTTCAGAAAGATGATTGGAATCAGTGCCCTCAAAAATAATCAAAACATTATTCACATCCTGAGTAATCACTTTAGTGGGCTGGAAATAAAACTCATCCTTCAGGACATAATATTTGTAGCCGGTATAAACATTACTTTCGCTTAAATCATGTTCATATAAGCAATCAAACACTATATCGGCATAATCTATTCCTACACCCAAATCGTCAAAATTAACAACAAAATATCCCTCATTTTTTAGACTAAGCATATAGTCCTCAAAGGTATCCTGTATATTGTTAATAACAATATGAGGGTTAAATTCTTTTAAAATAGTTAATAATTCTTCGGTTCCATCATAAACTTTATAATCATAACCATATTCATTGATTACTTTAATACCAGATTCATAATGTTTATCTAAAAGAACTATGAAATCATGGGAAATAAGCTTAGAGGCCATTGACAAACATGTATGGATAGGCCTATTGCCGATTTCATTATTTGAATTGACAATGAATGCCACCCTTTTCTTTTGAATATGACTCTCTACAACCATCCAGTCATCATAATTTTGTATATCAATGCTTTCTTCACGAGATAACACTATCAAATCAATGTTTGAACCAATATAAGAATCTTCATGAATTAATCCTCTACGACTAACTACAACAGATCCTGATTCTCTAAATGATTTAGGCAAATCTTGCTTTTTAAGCCTTTCAATGTAATTTGGGAAAAACCTTTGATTATCATCATCATATCTCCAACTCAAATGAGAATCCTCAACAACACCAATTATGCTTTCAATAGCAAAATCTTCAAATCTCTCTATCGCCTTATCTAAAGTAGCTGATTTAAGTAACGGTGAGGAAGGTTGAATAATAATTACAATATCATATTCATCAAAAGCTAGTTTTTCTTTTTGAACCATAGCATCATAGATTACCTGCTCAAGAGACGCATCAGCAGCTGCCAAATCCCCGGAGCGCCTAATAACGCTTGCTCCAAATTTTTCAGATATTAATGCAAGTTCAGAATTATCAGTAGTTACCACAACATCATCGACATATTGGGATGCTTTAGCAAGTTCAATTGAATAAGAAATCAGGGGTTTGTTATTCATTAAACGAGAATATTTTCTTGGAATTCCAATGGAATCGTCCATAATTGGAATGACTACTAAAATTTTATTATTATTAAACATATATATCCCTTAAAAATTACAATAAAATTTAATTAATCCAATATTAAATATATCTATAATATAATATTAAATCTTCGGTGTTAATATGAATATGAAAAATATGTCACAAAAGCTTTTAGAAAAAATAAATGAATTATCTACACCCGTTAAAATAATGCACGTGTGTGGTTCCCATGAACACACAATAATGGAAAATGGAATTAGAACTCTACTTCCAGACGAAGTGCAAATTATTGCGGGTCCGGGTTGTCCAGTATGTGTCGTGCCCTCACGTGAAATTGATGAAGCGTTGGAACTTATTGATAAAGGAGTCACTGTAACCACATTTGGAGACATGTTAAGAGTTCCAGGCTCTGAAAGGTCTCTTGCAGATGCTAAAGCTGAAGGTGGAGATGTTAGAGTTGTTTATGGAATTAACAGAGCTATAGAAATAGCTGAAAAAGTAGATAATGATGTTGCTTTCATATCAGCAGGCTTTGAAACAACTGCTCCAACAACAGCGGCAGAATTATTGGCTACACCACCTGAAAACTTCTCAGTACTTTCATGTCATAGATTGATACCGCCGGCAATAGATTTTTTAATTAATTCCGGTGAAACTAGTTTAAATGCATTAATCCAACCTGGGCATGTATGTACCATAATTGGAACAAAGCCATTCGAATATTTCTCAACTGACTTTGGAATCCCACAAGCAGTAGCGGGATTTAATCCGTTAGACATATTGATGTCTGTTTATATGATTTTAAGACAGATTAAAAACGAAACACCGAAAATTGAAAATGAATACAAAAGAGCAGTCAGAGAAGAAGGAAACGTAATCGCACAGGATATGATTGACCAAGTGTTTGATGTAACTTCAAGGGAATGGAGAGGATTTCCAAAGATTCCAAATTCCATCCTAGAAATTAAAGATGAATTTAGTGAATTTAATGCCCGTGAAAAATATGACATTGAGGTGAAAGATGTTAATGAAGCTCCAAAAGGCTGCATTTGCGGGCCGATTCTAAGAGGTCTTGCAAGACCAGAAGACTGTAAACTATTTAGAAAGGCATGCAATCCATTACACCCAATTGGAGCATGTATGGTAAGTAAAGAAGGAACATGCAACATAGCACACAGATATTCAAGAGGATAACCATGACAATAGAAGCAATTGCAGTAGATATCGACGGGACAATAACAGATGACAAAAGACAAATTTGCATATCTGCAATCAAAGCTTTAAGAAAAGCCGAAGCAGCAGGAATTCCTACAATAATTGTTACCGGAAATGTTGTAAATTATGCATATGCAACAGAAGTTCTTATTGGATGCAGCGGAGGGCTTGTAGCCGAAAATGGAGGAGTTGTTTTTAAAGAAGGTGAAAACAACAATGCTGTTGAAACATTGGTTGAAAGGGACTTTGTAACATCAGCTGAAAATCACTTGAAAGAAAAGTTAGGGGACAAATTCGACAAACATGCTTCACATGACAATATGTACAGATTAACGGAAACTGTATTCTACAAAACATTAGATAGAACAGAACTGGAAGACGCATTGAAAGATTTTAAATACTTGGATCAGCTTGAAATTTATGACAGCGGTTTTGCTCTACACATTACTGACAAACGTGTGAACAAAGGAACTTCACTTAGGTATTTATGTGAGAGAAATGGAATCCACATGGAAAATGTAATGGCAATTGGAGACAGTGAAAACGACGAGGATTTCCTAAAAGAAACAGGATATAAGATAGCTGTCGGTAATGCTGAAGATAAACTCAAAAAAATCAGCACATACACATGTAAAGGACTGTACGGTGATGGAGTGGCTGAAGCCATTGAAAAATTTGCATTATAGTGATAATATGATATATGAAATAGCGCAACAAGCAAAAAAAGCGATTGAAAACGATTGCGACGCTTATGAAATTTACATTGACGAATCAAAATCCATTCAATTGGATTCTTTAAAAGAGGAATTAAACTTTGCAAAAGAAGAGATTGAATGCGGCGTTGGAATTCGCGTAATCAAAGATAATAAAGTCGGTTTTGCATTCACTTCAAACATGGACAGAATAGCTGAAACCGCAAGGCAATCCATAGAAAATACCAAATTGAATAAGGTTGATGAAAACTATGCTTTCGCAGAAGTTGAAAAAGTTCCTAAAATTGACAAGGTATACGATAAAAAATTCAATGATTTGAGTCTTGATGAATCAATCGAATTTTTAAAAACTACAATTGATACAGCTTTAGAAACCGGATGTGAAGTAACTGGAGCAGGTTTTTCAGCAAGTGAAGGAAGATCTCTGCTTTTAAACTCAAATGGTGTTTCAATTGAAGATGAAGGAACCGGATTTGGCATTGGATTATCAGTGACTATTCAGGAAGAAGGAAAAATCGCAACTGCCTATAATTCAGAATCTTCAAGATTCTTTGATTTGGAAGGTGAAAAATTAGCTAATGAGGTATGCGACCTGGCAAAAAGTTCCCTAGATACAAAACCAATTGAAACAGATGATTATAGTGTAATGCTAGATTATTTTGCTGCAATTGGACTTTTGCAAACATTCCTTGGTGCGTTTAACGGTGAAAATGTAATGAGGGGAAGATCCATTTTAAAAGATAAAATGAACACTGAAATTGCCAGCCCAGAATTAACTTTAACTGACAATTCTCTTTTAGAAAAGGGAATGTATACTTCAAAATGTGACGGAGAAGGTAGCGTGAGCCAAAAAACCGATTTGATAAAAGACGGTGTTTTAAGCTCATTCCTTTATGACATTTACACTGCAAATAAGGTTGGAGAAAAAACAACCTCTAACGGACTTCGAGGATCATATCTAACAACACCAATGATTGCTCCTACAAATCTAGAGTTCAAATTTAGTGAAATGAAAGATTTAGAAGAAATAGATAAGGGTGTTTTAACAACAAGCGTTTTAGGCGCACATACTGCAAATCCAATTTCAGGAGACTTTTCAGTCGAAGCAAGCAATGCATTTAAAATCGAAAATGGTGAATTGACTGACCCTATTAATAAAGCTATGATTTCCGGAAATATCTTTGAAATCATGCGAAAAGTAGAAGGAATAAGCTCCGAAATAAAACAATACGGGTCATTTATTATTCCAAAGTTGCTGGTTCACGATTTGAGAGTCGTTGGGCAAAACTAAAAAAAAAGAAAAATTAAATCTTTTTTAATTTTTCTCTATACCTATCAATTGAATCTTGAGTATAGTCAATATTTAGATATTCAGAAGTTAATTTTTTAGAATTATCGAATTCCTTAATTCTTCTATCCATTACTTCCTTGATATCCTTATCTAATTTTTTTAGCCTGTTTTCAAATGCATACTCTGACTTTTTAATGTCAATATTGGATTTGCGAGATAATTTTTCAATTTCTGCATCTATATCAAATTCTTCTTTAGCCATGAAAAACACCTACATTTCAATAATAGGCAATTGAATCTCAGTTACATACTCATTTTCATCATCGCAATTGAAAAAGTTTTTAACTAAAACTTCCTTAGGAGATCCAATAATATCATAATGATTCTCTTGAGCAACATCAACTAATTTAGCATAAGTTTCCAAAATGCTGTCTGTTGGACCAAAATGCTTTCCGGACAAAACTTTGTGTTCTATCATGTCGACAACACGAATCATGTCCTTTTCATCAGCATCCTCTTTAATTGCAATGCTTACATCATATACTGCATCGCCTTGATTAACTTCATGTCTTGGTGAAAAATAAACAATGAATGGTTCGCCTTCAGTTTCAATCTCCTCAGCATCGACCCAACCCATCAATTTAGAAATTAAAATGTCCAAATCGGCAATTGGGCCCTTATAATTAATAACTCCTAATTTCTGTTCTGGAATTACTTTAACTTCACTTTCCATAATTACACCTTAAATTAAATTATAATCCTAATTAAATAAATAAACTTCTACATGTTCTCCTTCATCCAAAAGTTCAACAGATTTTGGAACCTTCACATAACCATCTGCACTTGATAAGGAAAATATTGCGCCTGAATCCTTGAATATTGGATTTACATTTTCACCATCAACCTTTACAAGTTGATATTGCATTCTTCCAACAGGAGAATGTATTCTGCGGGTCATGACCCCTTTAATGGTTTTAAGTTCGAAGTCCCTTTCAATGCCTGCCAGTTTTGTCAACGGTTCTGCTACAAATGCGTTGAATATCATTAAAGCGGATACAGGATTTCCCGGAAGGCCAATTATTATCTTTCCATCAATAACCCCAACAATTGTCGGTTTGCCTGGCTGTACTGATATTCCATGGATGTAAACTTCACCCAATTCATCCAAAACATGCTTAAGGACATCTCCAAGACCTGCTGAAGTTCCGCCGGAACAAAGCAGAATATCTACCTCTTCAAGAGCTCCAGTAATCTTTTCTTTGACCTCATCATAATTGTCTTTCATGACCCCTAAAAAATGAGCATCAGCGCCACATGAAACCGCATCGTTTTTAATCATTCCACCATTTACATCATAGATTTTACCATATGGCAACTCCTGGCCTTGAAGGGTAATCTCATTACCTGATGACACTACACCAACACTCGGTTTTTTGTAAACTTCAATTGTTTCAAAGCCCTGTGAGAGCAAAACTCCAATTTTGCCGGGATTTAAAAAATCGCCTTTCTTAAGAATAAGATTCCCCTCTTCAATGTCTGATCCTTTTTTGGCAACATCCTGACCTGGAGTGGCAGTTGTAAACAAGTTAACTTTATCGTCATATTTTTCTGCATATTCAACCATTACAACAGATTCGGATCCTTCAGGCATTGCCGCACCTGTACTGATTTCAATGCATTTGCCTTTTTCAACTTTTTTTTCTGTAGTTGAACCCGCTTCCAAAAAGTCAATGACTTCCAAAGTATTTGGGGATTCCTCTGAAGCACCGAAACTGTCTTCTGCAAGGATTGCAAAACCGTCCTTTAGTGCCTTATCGAATGGAGGAAAGTCCATTCTTGAATAAACATCTTCAAATAAAACTCTCCCATAAGCTTCAGCAACAGGAATTTCTTCACTTTGTGGTTTTAAATATTCATTGAATAAATTTTGAATAATGTCAATAGCCTCATCACATTCCTTAATTTTTAAAAATTCAGTTCCCATAATCACCACTTATATAAAATACAATAAATTAATATATAATATATTGATAAATATATAAATAATTTAATCATATGGAGAACTGTATTATTATTTTGGAGGAGAGTATTTGTCAAAACCTAATCAAAATCAACAACAAGAGTATAGAAGAGTGAGGACTCCTAAGAAAGGAGAAATCCCTGGAGTAGTTGAACAAATTATGGGACACGGAAAGTTAAAAGTCCGCTGTGCTGATGGAAATATAAGAATGACCAGAATCCCTGGAAAAATGAAAAAACGTATTTGGATTCGTGAAGGAGACGTGATCCTTGTAAAACCATGGGATTTCCAATCTGATGAAAAAGCTGATGTAATCTGGAGATACACAAAAACCGAATCAAATTGGCTTGAAAGAAAAGGCTACCTAAAAATGTAGTCTCAATTACTTATTTTTTTGATTTTAATGGATCCTAAAGTAGCTAAAGCAGATGCAAAACACGAAAAACTGCATTCCCAGAAACGAAAAAAGGATAGTTCCGATAGAAAAACTGGGAATGAGATTTTTGACAAGATTACACTTGAAACATTATACAAATTAGCAAATCAGGGATACATTGACATTTTAAATGGCGCCATAAGCACTGGCAAAGAAGCCAATGTGCTTACTGGCATTACCGATGATGAGAAATTTGTAGCTGTTAAGATTTATAGGATTGCTACATCTGATTTTAAGAAAATGGATTACTATCTTAAGGGAGATCCAAGATTCAACATCAAAACCAAAAACAAAAGGAAAATAATCTACTCTTGGGTTACCAAAGAGTTTAAAAACCTGACCCGGCTTGAAACCGCGGGAGTTAATGTCCCTCATCCAATTACAAGTTCGAATAATGTGCTTCTTATTGAATTCATTGGTGATGAAGATGGAAATCCTGCGCAGCCTGCTAAAAACCAACCGCCAGAAGATCCGGAAGATTTCTTCAACAAGCTGCTTGTGAATCTGAAACTGTTCGTTAATGGAGCCAAATTGGTCCATGGAGACTTGTCCAATTATAACATCTTAAACAAAGATGAAGAGCCAGTGATTATTGACGTTTCACAGTCAGTGGTTTTGGACAATCCAATTTCAAAAGAGCTTCTTGAAAGGGATATCAACACACTTGTTCGCGAATATACCAAACTTGGCGTTGAAACTAGTTTTGAAGAAATTTGGGAATATGTAAATCCAAAATTTTGAATTTTTCAATAAGAAATCAAAAAAAAATCAACTAACATTAGACATCACCACACAAAATCAGACAACTCATATTTATCAGCTAGAATATTGACAATAAATAAATACATTTTTAATCTTCAAAATCAAAAATATGAAAATATGAAAAGGATTTTTGAATTTGTCGAAAAATATTTTTTTATAGTAATATTGCTCGCAGTAGCTATTTCTCTAGTTTATCCAAATTCATTTACATGGGTTTTAAGTACATATAATGGCATCAACATTATCAATTTACTTTTAAGTATTGTTCTATTTACAATGGGAACCACATTGAAAGTGGATGACTTCATTAATGTGTTCAAAAATCCTAAAGCAATTGCAGTTGGAATTTCTGCACAATATGTCATAATGCCCCTTATGGCCTTAACTCTTGCAAGCGCATTTTCTCTTGATACTGCTTTGACAGCCGGACTCATTCTTGTTGGAACCGTCCCTGGAGGAACCGCATCCGATGTCATTACTTTTCTTGCAAAGGGAGACGTGGCATTGTCCGTTTCTTTAACTGCAGTTTCTACTGTGATTTCACCTATATTAACCCCACTAATCACATTATTGTTAATAGGAAATCAAATTCAATTCAATCCAGTCGACATGTTCATTTCAATTATTGAAATAGTAATCATCCCAATTATTATAGGTTTAATCCTAAATTACAGATTCCCAGATTTTTGTGAAAGATTAAAAGTTTATTTGCCTACAATATCATCTATTGTGATTTGTTTAATCATTGGAGGAGTAATTGGAGCTAATAAACAAGCCATTTTAACTTCATCCACCATAATACTCATTGTCATTGCCCTACAATATTTCCTTGCAATGTTACTTGGATTTGTAATTGGCTACCTTGCGGGAATGGACAGAAAACAGATAATTACAGTAGCAATCGAATTGGCATTTCAAAATTCGGGTTTGTCAACCAGTCTTGCAAAAACCCATTTTCCAAATTTATCCACGGCAACAGTTCCTGGAGCGCTTTATTCCGTCTTTCAGAATTTTGTAGGGTCAATTCTTGCATATGTATTCAGAAAATATCAATCCTAAGCAAGAATACGAATATCCAAGCTAATTAATCAATTAATACAAATTTTATTACAAATATTGCAGAGAAACCGTGAGTAAAACATCTTTATTACTGGAATATGTTAACCCAAAGTTTTAGATATGTTCCTTTGATTAATAACCTAATAGAATAAAAAAAGTTTTAGAAGTAATTAAACTTCTAAAAATATTTATAAAAATAAAATTTTAGAAGAATTAGAATGCGATTGGTTCTGCACTATTATCTTTATTAAATTCGTTTAAAAGTGAAGTCAAATCGGAATCTTTTACATCACTGTCGTCTTTTGTAAAGAATATGACGATGTATTGATCTTCACCGCTTTTTATGAGTTCCACAACACCATGTTCAGCGTTTTCAATGTCTGTGAAATTAGCTGTATTGTCTGAGTTCTTATCAACTTGTATATCCTCATCATCAACTAAGTATCCTCTTCCATCGTCATGAATGACATTATCATAAGCGTCATCATTTTCCACATCATCATAAACATCATCATCTACGTTTTTGAAGATTGCAATTCCAGAATCCTGGTTTTCATTTAGATATATTGAATAATAAGTTCCATTATATGCATTTTCATAAGATTTGTCAATCTTAAAATCATTTACACCATCTGCAGCACAAACACAGCCGATTAAAAGTGCTGAAGCGAATAATAAGAATAATATTTTTTTAACATCCATTTTTTCACCTTAGAGGAAATTATTTTTAAACCGTGAAGATATTGTATTTTTTAAAATAAACCTTCACAGTACAGATAAATATATGAAATAAAGCATATATAAAGTTTTTCGAATGTAAGTGCTCACTTACATCATTAAATGAGAAAAAAACAATATATAATACAATTTTAGAAAAAATATATTACATTAAACATTTATGGCTTAATATAAGCAAATCCCGATTTAGATAATCAAATTAAATGATAATTATTAATATATGTTAAATACTAATATTCAAATAACAGCTATCAAACATTAAGGAGGATTATAGATTAAAAAAATAATTTTCTTATTGGTGATTGTTTTAATATCCTTATTAAGTTTGTCTTGTATTAATGCAAAAGACATTAATGAAGCAGAATTGGATTTGAATCAAGAAGATGATGTTGATTTAGAAATCACCACAGATTCAAACGAATCTGCCGACGAACCTGTTGAGGAAAATATTTTGGCAAGTGCACCCGAAAGCGATGCTGATTCGCAAAGTTATTTGATATTGGATAACGATGCGGATAAAGAAAATATATACATAGGCGATTATGTTACCTGGGTAGTTAGTGTTATAAACAAAGGCCCAGATACAGCTAAAAATGTAAACGTATTCGATCAATTGCCGGATGGTTTAAAATACATTAAACATTCCACAACAAAAGGCATTTTCGATCCCAAAAGTGGAATATGGGATATTGGAGATTTGTCCGTTGATGATGGTGAAGTGTTTTTAAATATCACCACTAAAGCAGTATCTGCCGGTGAAAAAATCAACAAAGCAGATTTGACAACAGATTCCCATAATTTAAATGAAAATGAAAGTTATGAAGAAGAGGAGATAGACGTTTTTGAACACGAATCTGAAACATTCACAGCAAAAGCAATGACTTCACTGCATCCGACTGGAAATCCTGCATTATTGATATTACTTTCATTTTTCGCAATTTTCATAACTGCTATCAAATCCAACTAAATTTTTGAAAGGAAAATTAATCCTTTCCTTTATTTATTTTTCTTGAAATATTTCACACTTAAAATTATTTTTTAAATATCCTATCCAAAACTTAAATGCATTAAACCTAAATTTATAAATAATTTTGATTATAATAATTATTAATTGATAAGGTGAAAATTATGCCAGAAACAGATTATTTAAAAATACCTCAAAATAGAGTGGGGGCATTAATTGGAAGCAATGGAAACGTTAAAAAGTCCATTGAAAAAGCAACTGGAACCATTCTTGACATTGACAGTGAAGAAGGGACAGTTTATATATCACCTAGAGAAGATATGGAAGACCCGTTAGGAGTCTGGAATGCTAACCATATTGTTAAAGCTGTAGCTCGCGGGTTTAACCCTGAAGTTGCACTTAAACTAGTTAGTGATGACATTTATTTAGAAATCATGAAATTGCCTTTATACATTGGCAAATCCAAAAAGGCCCTTGCAAGATACAAAGGTAGAATTATTGGAAAAGATGGAAAAACCCGTGAAATTATTATGGAAATGGCTGAAGTTGACATGGCAGTTTATGGAAAGACCGTTTCATTAATCGGTGAAATGGACAACATCATGATTGCAAAGGAAGCTGTTGAAATGATATTGAACGGATCCAGACACAAATCCGTATATGGATTTTTAGAACACAAAAAAGAAGAACTGAAAAGAAAAGAATTCAACGAATTGGTTGGAATCGAAGAAGATAAAATCGAATTCAAAGATGGAATCGACTTTGATGAAAAAGATTTCTAGGAGTTTTAACTCCTAAAACTTATTTTTTTTATTTCTGTAAAACTTATATTTCAAAAAACTTTTTTTTTGAATGTGAAATATTTTATATCAAAGAAGTATTACAAAACCAAATCAATTTTAATCAAAGATTGCTATAAAAATTATGGATAATCAAGTAAAACCTTATATACTTTAACCAACATATATAGATAACATAGTATAAATACTATAATTTCTACAAGTTTTAAAATTATTATTTTACCATATTTTGATACAAGTCAGTTAGGGTACTGAAAAAATATTACTTATCAAATGCTCTCTGACTTTATTTAAATATATGAAACTATGATAACTTTAAACATATATGTTATAGGAGGAAAAAATTTTGGCTCAACAAGAACAGTTAGGACTTGATTGGGAGGAAGATTTTCAGAGATTAACCCCATCTCAGTTCTTTAGAAAAAACAAGCAGATGCTTGGATTTACTGGTAAAATTCGTTCATTGACTATCGTATTCCACGAATTGATTACAAACAGTTTCGATGCATGTGAAGAAGCTGGAATTTTGCCAGATATCGATATCGAATTAAAGCGTATCGATAAAGAACATTATATTTTAAGACATAAAGATAACGGACCTGGAATTCCTGAAGATTATGTGATGCAAGTATACTGTATGATGTTTGCAGGATCAAAATTCAGAAATATCCAATCCAGAGGGCAACAAGGTTTAGGTTGTAGTGGATGTGTGCTCTTATCTCAGATGACCACCGGTAAACCTGCTCGCGTAATTTCCTGTTATAAAGAAGGAAATGAAATAAAAGGAGTGAAAATGAAATTCCAAATGGATGTTGAAAACAACCGTGGAATTTTAATGGAAAGAGAGGATTATCCTGCTGAAAGTACCGGAGTATGTATAGAATTACAATTCAAGGATGTTTCCTACTCCTTAGCTGAACAAGGTGCATTTGAATACATCAGAAGAACCATGATTGGAAACCCTCATGCAAGAATTACATTTAGAGATCCATCCGGACACAAATACATCTTCAAAAGAGCGGCAGATGTAGTTCCAGTTCAACCAAAAGAAGTTCTGCCTCACCCTAAAGGTGTAAGCGCTGATGATTTAATGACAATGGCTAAAAACACCGATAGCAGAAGATACAAAAGTATGATGACTTCATCAATGTCAAGAATGTCAAATAAAAGAGTTGATGAAATTGCAGAAGTTACTGGAATTGACATGAACAAACGTCCAAAAGACATGACATTCCCTGAAGCTGAAGCTATCGTTCATTGCTTTAAGAAAATGAAATTCATGGCTCCTCCAACTGATGGACTTATACCTATTGGTTCCGAACAGGTTGAAAAGGGTATGAAGCAAATCTTGCAGCCTGAATTTGTAGCAACCATTACAAGAAAACCTGTAACCTATGCAGGAGGTGTTTCATTCATTATCGAAGCAGGACTTGCTTATGGAGGAAATGCCGGAAGAGTTGTTAACGAACAGCGAAAATCTGAAATAATGAGATTTGCAAACAGAGTTCCATTGACATTTGATGCAGGAAGCTGTGCCATTACAGAAGCGCTCAAAAGTATTGATTGGAAACGTTACGGCTTAAGGGATATGGACAATACACCATTAACATTATTCGTAAATATTATTTCAACTCAGGTACCTTATCTTTCAACAGGAAAACAAAGCGTATCCCCGGAACCTGAAATTGTTCACGAAATCAGACAAGCCACCATGAAATTGGCACGTAAACTTCAAAAGCATATCAGGTCTAAAAGAGCGGCAAAAGAAAAAGAAAAACGTTCCAAAATATTTGAAGAGTACGTTCCGGTAATTATTGAAGAAGCTGCAAAACTTGGTGAAACTGGTATTCCGGAATATCAGGAAGTTTTAGCAAAAGTAACAAAAAGAGCGCTTGCGGAATTACTTGGTGAAACTGTTGAGGAAGAAGAGGAAGAAGAAGAACTTGATGCAATCATCATGGAAGAACTTGATGAATTCGGTCATACTGTTGAACAAGGACATTCAACATTAGACAACTTCATGGACAATGATGATGAAGAAGAGGAATTTGAGGAATAGGTGATAAGATGGCTAAAAGTAAACCAAAAGGACAATCACATAAAGAAGAGAGGAAAGAATACACCTATAATAAACTCAAAGGATTAGGTCAGGAAATAATTGAAGAAATCGAACAAAATAAAGTTCCATACGTTAAAGTCCCATCTCGTGGTACTGGAAACATTGTTTATGATGAAGCCAAAAGATACTATGTATTAGGTGACAGATACGGTAAAAGATCTTTAGGTAATGTAAAGCAAATCAGAAAAATGGGTCAAATGGTGTATGTGGCTAATTTCTGTAAAGACCTTGTAGCCCGTGAAAAAACCGCTACCATCAGGGAAATGTATTACGTTTCCGAAGGATGGGGAATCAGCTTTAAAAACCAGCAGGAATCAAATATTGTTGGAGAAGATTTGGAAGTAACACTCGGAACAACCCGTGAAGAATTAGGACTAATGCCCGAAGAAGACGGTGCATCAGTTTACGGGGACATTACTCTTTTTGATGATGTTGAATTCAATGCAACAAAAATGGGAAAATCCGGTTATACCATCTCACCTACAATTGACCAAGTTGACATCCTAGATTGTAATGTAGATAAAGTATTAGCTGTGGAAACAATGGGAATGTTTCACAGATTAGTACAAGAAAATGCTCACAAAAGATTCAATTGTTTAATCGTGGGGCTTAAAGGGCAAGCTGCCCGTGCTACACGAAGATTCATTAAAAGATTGAATGAAGAGCGAGGATTACCAGTTTACATTTGTAACGACGGAGACCCTTGGGGATTCCACATTGCACAAGTAATTATATCTGGAAGTGCAAAATTAGCTCACGTTAACCATGAATTAGCAACTCCTGACGCTAAATTTATTGGAGTAACCGCATCTGACATTATTAATTATGAGTTACCTACCGATAAACTCAAAGATGTTGACGTTATGAGATTAAAAGAGCTTTCTAAAGACCCAAGGTATAAAAGTGATTTCTGGCAAACTGAAATTAAAAAGATGCTTAAAATTGGTAAAAAAGCAGAACAGCAATCTTTCTCAAAATATGGGCTTGAATACGTCGTAGACGAATATTTCCCAGCTAAATTTGAAGAAATGGAAAATCAAGCATAGTCTTGAACTTTTCCTCCTTTTTTTATTTTTTATTTTTAGACACCAAAACCTTTATATACTAATACCCACATATACCCCCATAGGTATAGGATGTGTTATTTTGAAAAAATGTATGGATAGTGAAAATTTACATAGAAGACTCAAAAAAATCATAGGTCAATTAAATGCAATTGATCGTATGATTGATGAAGATATTCCATGTGAACAAATCTTGATGCAGGTAAATGCATCAAAATCAGCATTACATAAAGTCGGACACATTATCGCTGAAGGACACTTGGAGCATTGTGTTAAAGAAGCCATTAAAAATGGTGAAGAAGATGATGCTTTAGGTGACATTTCAACAATATTGGAATACTACTCCAGACTTTAATTTTTTTTAAAGTAACTCTATACCCTATGGAGTATACCTATACTAATGGGGCTGTTTAAAATGAAATTTACAAGAGATGAAAAAGTAGATCTTCTACTTATAATAATCTCCACAATGAGTGTAATCGCAAGTTTCATGCTATCTCTCGATTACATTGCTTGGATTGCAGTCATACTATGTGGAATACCAATATTTAAAGAATGTATAGAAGGTTTGATTACCGAATTTGATATAAAAGCAGATTTACTGGTATCCATGGCAATCATTGCATCCATAATTATTGGTGAAGTATTTGCTGCTGGAGAAATTGCAACAATAATGGCTATTGGAGGTTTTTTAGAAGAATATACTGTGTCAAAAACTCAAGGAAAAATTGAGGAACTCATCAAATTAACCCCCCAAGTTGCAACAAGACTGAAAAATGGAATTGAAGAAAAAATATCTGTCGAAAAAGTACAAGTCGGAGATATCTTAAAGGTTCTTCCTGGCGAAACAATACCTACCGATGGAATCATACTCAAAGGTGAAACATCAATTGACCACTCAACACTAACAGGAGAACCGATTCCCGTTGATAAAAAAGAAAATGACAAAGTATATAGTGGAACTATAAACCTCTATGGCTCATTTATAATGCAAACAACAAAATTAAGTCAAAATAGTGCTTTTCAGAAATTAATAAAATTAGTTAAATCATCAGCACCTGAAAACGCAAAAGTTGTTCGCATAGCAGATGAATGGGCCACATTAATTGTTGCAATAGCCTATATAACAGCAATATTAACATATTTGTACACATTCGATATAACAAGGGCTGTAACAATCCTTGTTGTATTCTGCCCATGTGCACTTGTATTGGCTACACCAACCGCAATTTCAGCGGCAATTGGCAATTTAACAAAACATGGAATATTAGTAAAGGATGGAGCATCTATTGAAGAATTAGCTTATGTTAATGAATTGATCTTTGATAAAACTGGAACATTAACCAATGGTGCTCCCAAAGTAGTAAAAGTCATCTCAGATAACAAAAAAGAAATGATGCATCTACTTGCATCCATAGAATCACAATCCGAACATCCTCTAGCAAAAGCCATTGTGAAAAATTATGATGGGCCGGAGCTAGAGGATGTTAGTAACTTTAAAATGCATATCGGAAAAGGGGTTACTGGAATAATTAATGGATCTCAGGTAGTTGCCGGGAATAGAAAACTTTTAGAAAGTGAAAATATTGAAAATAAATACCCTGATGAAAATAATGCAAGAGAAATTGAAATATTTGTGGCGAAAGATGGTGAAGTTATAGGGAAAGTGCTCCTGGCCGACACCATACGCGAGACTTCAAAACAAACCATTAACCACTTGAAACAACAAGGAATTCAGACTACATTGCTTACAGGAGATAATAAGGAGACAGGCAGTTTTATAGCCAAACAAGTAGGAATCTTTAATTCAAGATTTAATTGTTTACCTGAAGATAAAACAGAATATATAAAGAAAGAACAATTAAAAGGCAATAAAATCGCAATGATTGGAGATGGGATAAATGATGCTCCTTCTCTTAAAAAAGCGAATGTCGGAATAGCTATGGGAAGCATTGGAAGCGACATTTCAATTGAGGCTGCAAATATTGCTTTAATAAATGACAATATTCAGGACCTCCCTCATTTGATTGGAATTTCAAGAAAAACCTTAAAAACAATTAATTTAAACATAGGATTTTCTTTGGCATTGAATATAATTGCAATGATTCTAGCTATCTTAGGCATCATAGACCCGATATCCGGAGCGCTAATCCACAATATCGGTTCAGTAATTGTTATTGTCTATTCTTCAACATTGCTAAACTATAATCTATCTAAAAAGGATTACAAAAAACTTAAAAGATTAGGTATAGCTAAAAGTTTAAATAAACAAATGATATAATATAACATATCGATAATAAGGTGAATTATTATGGCTGAAAAAGAAATTAAAGTTGTGGGCATGCACTGCCCATCATGCGTAAATGCTGTTGAACTTTGCTTAAAAGACGTTGATGGAATTGAAGACGCAAAAGCGGACTTGGATTCCGGAATTACAAAAATTACAATGTCAGGCGAAGTAAGTGATGCAGACATTAATGAAGCTGTCGAAGAAGCCGGCTTCAAAGTAGAATAATTTTACTTCTTTTTCTTTTTTTCTTATTTTTTCTATTTTTAAATATCAAATTTTATATAATTTAAACAACAGATTTTAATCCATATAATATTTAATTATTATAACACAAAAAGGGATTAAAATGAAAACAGTTGCTATTAATGGTTATGGAACCATCGGGAAAAGAGTGGCAGATGCCGTATCTGCTCAAGATGATATGAAGATAGTTGGTGTAAGTAAAACTAGACCAAACTATGAAGCAAAAACCGCTGTTGAAGAAAAGGGTTATCCATTATACATTGGAATTCCTGAAAGAGAACAACAATTCAAAGATGCTGGAATTGAAATCGCAGGTACTGTTGAAGAAATGATTCAAGAAGCAGATGTTGTTGTTGACTGTACTCCTGGAACAATCGGCCCGCAAAACCTTGAAATGTATAAAAAAGCTGGCGTTAAAGCAATTTACCAAGGTGGAGAAGACCATGAACTAACAGGTCTTTCATTTAACTCTATTGCTAATTATGATGACTCATATGGCGCAGACTACACCAGAGTAGTTTCATGTAACACTACCGGATTAACCCGTACACTACATACAATTGATGCAATTGCAGACATTAAGAAAGTTAGAGCAGTAATGGTAAGAAGAGGATCAGACCCATCTGAAATCAAAAAAGGTCCAATTAACGCAATTGTACCAAATCCTCCAAAAGTACCTTCTCACCACGGCCCTGACGTGCAGACTGTTATGAAAGGTATTGACGTGACTACAATGGCATTGCTCGTGCCAACTACATTAATGCACCAACACAATATTATGGTTGAAATCAACAATGAAGTTGAAACCGAAGAGATTATTGCTGCATTAGAAAAACGTTCAAGAGTGATTATTGTTTCTGCAGAAGAAGGTTTAGGTTCAACTGCTGAGTTAATGGAATATGCTAAAGAACTTGGAAGAAACAGAAATGATTTATATGAGATTCCAGTTTGGAAAGAATCCATTAATGTCGTAGGAAATGAATTATTCTACATGCAAGCAGTGCATCAGGAATCTGATGTAATACCTGAAAACATTGACGCTATCCGTGCACTTTTAGAAATGGAAAGTGACAACGAAAAATCAATTGCAAAAACTAACGAAGCCATGGGAATATTCTAATTCCCTTTTTTTACTATTTTTTAACTGATTTAAATGAAAAACAGAGTACTTTTTGGACCTGCAGGAAGTCCTATTGATTATAAAGGAGCGGCATATAAAGCGCCAAAATACATTTCAGAGGAAGGATTGAACTCCTACGAATACCAATCCCCCTATGGAGTAAGGATTGGCGAAAAAGCAGCAACCATTCTTAAAGAAGAATCTGAAAAGCATGGCATCTTAATTTCAATGCATGCCCCATATTACATAAATCTATGTGCAAAAGAGGAAGAAAAGCTAGATAAAAGTATTGGGCATTTAATTGCCGCCGCCCGTGCTGGAGAATGGATGGGAGCTTACAGATTAGTTTTCCATCCCGGAGCTTATTTAAATAGAAAACCCCAAAAAGCCATGGAAATAGCTAAAAATACCATAAATCGTTTGTTTGAAGAGCTTGAAGCAGAAGGAATTGAAAATTTTACTTTTGCTCCCGAAACTACAGGCAAGAGAACACAACTTGGAAATGTTAATGAAGTGGTTGAACTTTGTAGTATTTTTGATCATTTTGAACCTACAATCGATTTTGCGCATGTTCATGCAAGGGGAAGAGGTTTCCTAACTAAAAAAGAAGATTACAATTGTATTTTTTCAACCATTGAAGACAAACTGGATATTGATATTCTGCATTGTCACTTTACAACAATAGAATACGGGTCTGGCGGGGAAGTGAAACATCATATTTTAGATGAAAGCGATGAATATGGACCAAATATTAAAGATTTACTTGAAAATCTAATTGATAACGGTTGGAATGCAAATATCATATGTGAAACTCCTCTCAGAGATAAAGATTCTTTGAAGATGAAACAACTTTATGAAAGCTTGATATGATGGGAGTGCTTAAATAGAGAATCCTATTGGAAAAACAATCCAGTAAAAAAATTCCTAGAACTAACCGACATTTAATCTAATGCCCCAACTAATAATTATTGGACAAAAAATCAATAGCTAATGATGGCTCCACATAACATCATTACACATAATTTTAAATTGATTAAATATCAAATTAATATTAGGAGGATTATTATGAGAGATGTGAAAAATTGGCAGAACCAATCTAAAATCTTTGAACTAGAAAACGAGATTGAAAAACCAAAAAATGAAAATAATCTTCCAGATAAAAAAAATAAACATTTACAACCAACTAAAGAATGCATGATATTGCCGAAGCATGCCGATTTTAAAGTTGATGAAGTAAAAAAAGAAATTAAGAACATAAAAGATATTAAAGTTGCAATGATTTCTGATGAATTCACATACCAATCATTTAAGCATGAATTCGATGCCATCCCTGTGACTCCTGAAAATTGGCTTAAAAAGTTCAAAATAGAAAAGCCAGACTTATTTTTATGTGAATCTGCCTGGAGAGGCTATGATGATGAAGGTAGCGTAGATCCTTGGAGAGAAAAAATTTATTTGAATTATCGAGAAAAAATTGATAATCGTGCCGATTTGTTGAATATTCTCGAATATTGCATGAAAAATTCCATTCCCACTGTTTTCTGGAACAAGGAAGACCCTCCTCATTATCGAGCCGCAAATTACTCTTTTGCAGATACCGCTAGAGAATTTGACTATATTTTCACAAGTTCCGAAAAATGCATCAAATATTATAAAAGGGATTATGACCATCCGAATGTTCATACGTTAATGTTTGCAGGTCAACCTAAACTGTTCAATCCAATTAACTCCTCTAACAAAAAGTATGACCAGATTGTTTTTGCAGGCACATACTATACAAATCATCCTGAAAGAATCAAGATTATGGATAAGATTTTTGACAAGATTATCGAACAATGGGGAGACATATATATCTTTGACAGGGCATACTACAGAGACTGGGCCAACTACCCGGAACGTTTTTTAAAGTATACTCATCCTCCAATCGAATATGAACAGACTGCAAAAGTTTACAAACAAGCATATTGGGGTTTGAATTTCAATACAGTAACAGATTCGGAAACGATGTTTGCAAGACGCATTTTTGAACTCGCCCTATCATACACCAACATTTTAACAAACTATTCAAAGGGTGTTGATAAGATATTCGGCAACAATGTCTTCGTTTTTGATGAAATGGAAGAATTACCAGATTTCAACAATCCCTATACTGAAATGAGATTGAATAATCTGTATGAGGTTCTTGAAAATCACACTTGCAAACACAGATGGATGGAAATATTGGACACTATCGGTTTTGAATATGAATTGGATAAAAATGACGTCTCATTAATATTTAAATTATCAGATGCAACTGATTTGGATGATATAATATCCAAATTCGAAAGTATTAATTATGAAAATAAGATTCTGAAGATACTTATTGATGATAAAGACATTAATAATGACTTCGAAGACAGATATCCTCAAATCAGTAAGGTTTACACAAATATGAATCAGATTAAAAATGATATTGAAACAGAGTTTTGGATGATATGTGATTTGGGCATTGATGAAAACTTCATAAGATATGCAATTCTCCACTACCAGTATTTAAATAAGCTAGTTTCAATCAAACCTGGCAATTCTAAATTTAAATTGACTATTGAAGATTCCATTGAAAATAAGCTGATTAACAAAAGAAACCTTTCATTCATTGATAATCCTACGGAGATCCTTACTTATTACATTAACTTCAAAACCAACAACAAAAGTACAGCATCCTCATCAATCAGCCAAAACATAGATTCCCACAAAATAACAGCAAAAAACAACAAAAAAACAATAAACAGAATCACAGAATCAGAAATAACAATAACTGCCGAAGACATCAACATAACTTCTAAAGAAAAGAAAAATTACAATGTTAAATTAATCGATGACAAAGGAAAACCAATCCAACTAGCAGGAGAAACCATAAAAATCACAATCAACGACAAAGAATACAACCGTAAAACCAACAACAACGGCATAGCAACATTACCAATCAACCTAAACACAGGAACCCACAAAATAACAGCAAAATACAACAAAAAAACAATAAACAACATAATCACAATCACAGAACCAAAAATAACAATAACTGCAGAAGACACCACCATGAGTTACAAAGATGGAACAACTTATAACGTCCAATTAATCGATGACAAAGGAAACCCAATCCACCTAGCAGGAGAAACCGTAAAAATCACAATCAACACCATTGAATACGATCGCAACACAAACACCAAAGGTATAGCAACACTACCGATCAACCTACTCCCAAGAAACTATGAAGTGACAGCAAAATACAACAAAAAAACAATAAACAACATAATCACAGTCACAAAACCAAAAATATCAATCGTTGCCGATGACATCAACATGACATATAAAGACGGAACAACCTACAATGTCCAACTAATCGACAAAACAGGCAAACCACTCCACATGGCAGGA